>CAZMQH010000229.1:0-3583 GCA_964568245.1 uncultured Methylomarinum sp. | reverse complement strand
CCTTAGCTATCCCACAGTTTTTGTTTTATCTGCTATGCTCAATGAATAGTTTTTATCATTGAATCAAAATGTCAGACTTTCATAATAAAGAATTAATTGCATTTGTCGAAAAAATGCCCGCTTTTCCCAAAAGCGTTCAGAGAGTCGTTCAGCTCACCTCTGATATCAATGCTCCAGCAAAAGAAATTGTACGGGTCATTGAAAGTGACCCAGTGATGACCGTTAAAATCCTTAAAGTCATTAACTCTGCTTTTTATGGCTTGCCGAAAAAGATCACTTCAATTCAGCGAGCTATTGTTCATATGGGGCTTAACACCATTAAGAACCTCGCGTTAAGTGTTGCAGCCATGGGAGCATTAAAGGCAACTAATGATGCGGGCTTTAATACCCAAGACTTTCTACTTCATTCATTAACAACCGCTTCAATTTGTCGCCTGCTTGCTGAAAAATTGAATGTTAAAGCTTCAGAATGTAGTGACTTTTTTGTAGCAGGCTTACTGCATGATTTTGGAAAAATAGTGTTTGCTGAATTTGACCCCGCCAACTTCAAACTTGCGTTAGTAAAAAGCATTGAACAAAATATTCCCTTGCACGAATCTGAAATTGAATTCATGGGAATTAATCATGCACAGGTAGGTAAAATGCTTGCTGAAAAATGGGAGCTTGATCCTATCTTAATTGATGCGATTGAACATCATCACGATAACAATCACAAAACATTACTATTAACTTGCATCGCGACAGCCAATCAAATAAGTAAAAAATTGCAGTTTGGCTTTTCAGGAAACCCAATAATAGACGAATTACCCGACCAGATAATCCCTCGGTTTAATCTTACTTTGGATGATTTAATTATATCCTTAGGTGATTTGTCGCCTATTAAGTCCGAAGCCCTTTCATTTATTAATTCATAAAAAAGGAACATCAGTATGAAATTTAAGTTTTGGGGAGTAAGAGGATCTATTGCCACACCCGGCCCTGCGACAGTCAAATACGGCGGCAATACCACCTGCATAGAAATTAGAACCAATAACAATGATTTAATTATTCTTGATGCAGGAACAGGAATTCATCCTCTAGGACAAGACTTGTTAAAACAGCTTCCTGTTAACGCCCACCTTTTTATCACCCACACACACTGGGACCATATTCAAGGTTTACCTTTCTTTGCCCCTATCTTCATCCCAGGAAATGAAATAAACATTTATGGAGGCCTTGACCCTGTTACCAACGAAGGAATTGAACGCGCGTTAAGCGTACAACTGCAATACAGTTATTTCCCAATACGAGAAGCAGAACTTAATGCTAATATCGAATACAACACCATAAAACCTGAAGAATCTATTTATATTAATGACATAAAGATAACCCCGATACTGCTAAGCCACCCCGTACTCAATTTTGGTTATCGTATTGATTGTGATGGACAGTCAATCTTTTTTACGGGGGACTATGAACCCGTTTTCAATATTTATGATGAAAATGATAGTGAATATGAAGAATACCAATCTTTTATTGATCAAAAACACCAACAAATTGCGCTAGCAATGACGGGTGTTGATGCCCTTATTATTGACTCTTCATATACGACAGAAGAATATACCTTTAAAAAGGGCTGGGGACATGGGACTTATAGTTCCGCGATTAATCTAGCAAAAGAAGCAAAGGTAAAGAAGTTGTTTTTTACCCATCATGAACCCATGCGTACAGATGATCAGCTTGATGCTATTCACCAACAACTTCTAAAAGAAAACACTCATCTTGACTTTGAGTTATTACTCGCGAAAGAAGGCATTGATATTATTCTTTAGGTTTAAAATCAAACCATTGATCTAGTACATCATGCACTTCATCAACACCCTTTTTCTTCAATGAAGAAAATAGCTGTAGAGTAACCTCAACCTCACGCTGCTGAAGCTCTCTCTGCACTTTTAATAAGGTGTTTTTTGCTGCTCCATAATTTAACTTATCTGATTTAGTTAGTAGCATATGTAATGGCAACTTACTATACTCACACCACTCAATCATTTGCACATCAAATTCGGTTAACGGATGCCGCACATCAGTTACCAGCACAATGCCACATAATGAGTCACGCTGATGTAAATAATCTTCCATCATTTTATGCCATTGTTTTTTGACCACCAATGGTACCTTTGCATATCCATACCCGGGCAAATCAACAAACTTATGCTGCTCATCAATTTCAAAAAAGTTAAGTAATTGCGTGCGTCCAGGTGTCTTACTAATACGAGCCAATGAATTTTGTCGTGTTAATGTATTAAGAGCGCTTGATTTACCCGCATTAGACCTCCCTGCAAAAGCAACTTCCTTCCCTTGGTCTTCTGGCGCTTCATTTACTTTTGATGCGCTCAACATAAATCGTGCCTGATGATAAACTGGATTCATCGTTCTCTCGCTTAGAATGTAGAATTCGGCTATTATATAGCTTATCTATAAAATCAGCCTCAATAAACACACACTCCCCAGGGGATCATGATGATAAAAAAACTGCTCGTTCTTTCAATTTCTCTCGCATTTTCAATCGTATCTAGTACCTCTCTAGCTGAAGGCAATGTTTCAGCAGGAAAGGCCAAAGCCGCTAGCTGTGCTGGTTGTCACGGTGAAGATGGCAACAGCATGGTTGCAATATTTCCTAAATTAGCAGGTCAGCATGAGGGTTACCTCACTCAGCAACTTCTTGCATTCAAAAATGGCAGTAGAAATGCACCGATGATGGCTTCCATAGCAATGGGACTAGATGAAAAGTCAATCAAAGATATTTCAGCTTATTATTCATCTAAAAAAATATCAAGTAACCCAATGCCTATTTTAATTTCTGATGATGATGATGATGAGCCTGAAATGTCTGATGATCAAAAAACTGAAGAAGTAAACCGCTTAGTCGCTTTAGGTGCAGATTTATATAGAAACGGAAACTTAAAAACAGAAGTATCTGCATGTATTGCTTGCCACGGACCAGCAGGTGAAGGCAATAGACCCGCCGCTTTCCCTGCACTTCAAGGGCAACATGCTGATTACCTATCGAAAGCATTAACTGATTTCAAAAAAGGTTCTCGTAGTAACCTTTCAGACAACATGATGCATATGATTTCTAAAAAAATGTCTGATGAAGAAATTCAAGCGCTTTCATTTTATATGTCAACCTTGAAATAAAAACCTAATGACTCTTAAGCCTTGCCTTGCTGGAGAGAGTTGGGTCAACTGCATGAATGCAAGAAGTAGAGCAATGCAGGAGCAATTGCGAGAGAAAGCATGACAATAAATTATTTTTCTCTTCTCTTCTCTTCTTTTCTTTTTTTTAAAATACAGAAAATAAAGAATCCACCAATAAAAGAGACGTTTTTGATTCCCCTCTCCCTCTGGAGAGGGCTTAAGAGCAAAAGGGTATTACGCTTTAATTCGCGAACTAGTTACAAACAAAGATTATAGATAGTCATTCACCCTGCATTAATAATGGCTATCTATAATTTACCCCTATCCTTAATCATCTAAAACTCACCTTTTGTAGGCTAAACCCACAAGCTGAACTATATTAAGTATTAAATGTCTTTTAATCACT
>CAZMQH010000228.1:0-3585 GCA_964568245.1 uncultured Methylomarinum sp. | reverse complement strand
ACGAAATAGGTTATGGTGTTTTAGATAATAAAAAAGCAGATTCTATCTATTCTAGGTCTTTTAGGAAAGGCTGTTTGAATGAGATAGAATCAGGTATATTTTACTTCGCTATTACTCCTGAAAACAGCTTTGAAAACTCAACTTTATCTAATTTTTCATCTTTATTACTATCTAAACTATCCCATTTATCAAAAATTTGTTTAGATGCTGCCGCTTCATTTTTACTAATGAATCCATCTCGATCAATATCAAGAGTTTCCCATAAATTTAAATCATTGAATTGATCTTTTGATGCAACCATTTCTGGCAGTCCACTGGTTTCACTTTTAATGGGGTCTAAAATAGCTCCAAATTTTACGGTAGCCGCTTCAGCATAAGTAGTCGCTACCAAGAAAGTCATTAATAAGATTGTTATTAATTTTTTCATAAAAATCCTTATAAATAGTTAGTGTTTATGAATATATTCATATTCACGTCTAGATTATTAGCAATCGGCATGCCATTTATAAGTTTCAATCTGAAAGACACTATTCGTAGGCTTCACGCGGTCATAACTACACCAAGTTTTAACTAAGGAACGTGCATGAAACAATTAACGTATTGCAACAAAACTGTCATCAATACACGACAAATATTGTGATTGCTAATTTATTGCTGTATCAATATTACTCTACATTACACTAACTATTTTTTACATCTACATTTTCAAGCACTTAAACCGAAAACATCTCCGTCGGGCGAATACAACAAGATATAAAATCTTATTAACTTACTTACATGACTACAGGTTAAACGTTTAAAACGAGTAGCCCTCTACCCGCAAGATGACTACATGAACTCAGGAGGTAGAGCAATGCAGGAGCAATTGCCGAGAGATTTTAGATCCTGTGTAAGTAAGATCACTCCTATCGTCGGAATGAAAACAAATGTGTGTTTTCAACCCGTGGTCTGTATATGTATATAGCCATATTTATTAACAAATACAGAGGCCTCGCAGTTCTTTTAATAAAACGGTGACTTTTTCTAGCTCAATCTCTTTATCTAAATGCACTAAGGCCATTAATTTTTTATAACGGCTAATTAACTTGTCAGACTTTAGCAACCAATGATTAACTCTTTCCATCATTTCGTCACCCTCTTCCTGTAAAGTAGCCAACGATAAATGACTGCAAACAGAATTAAACTCTTCCCTTGCTGTGCGCCTTGCTAAAGATTCCCAAACGGTTTTAGCTGGCAGTAAACTTATTTTTTCACGTAACCATAATAAATCCAGCTCTCGCATTAAAGAAAAGAAGACCTTAGAACAATCGTGTAAAGAACAGTTCGTCTTTTTATTCAACCAAATAACATCTAAACATAAATATAAAACATCAAGGGTGACGACATTGAACACCACGCTTTCTGGAGCACCTTTCATAACAAATTCATTCACTTTGTTATTGATCGTCTCGCTTGCTGAATCCGAAATAAAAGTAGATAAATCATTTTTCAATTCAGCTATACCATTGGCATATAACTGAGCATCCAAAACATCTTGATCTTGACTTAAAAACCAATGCATTGCTCTTTCAATTATCTTTCTGATTTCAGCAAACAATTCAGCCTCAACGCCGCCCCCTAAAGCTAAATGAGATTTTTCTATTTGATGCCATAAATCAGTAATAGCAAAGGTATGACAGACTTGTTTATAAACATTGAAGACTGAAACAATGGTGCAGCCTGTTTCATCTATTAGTCTAAAAGCCAATACCATTCCCATGTGATTAACAAAACTGTTAACTAAGCCATTGGCAACAATTTCAGCGGCTAAACAATGATTTTTAATCTGCTTTGGGTACATTTCCTGTAATTGCACAGGAAAATACTGCATTAATTCTTGCCGGAATAATTTTGTATCTAAGGCATCTAATTCGACTATTAGTTTCTGTTTTAATACCTGTTTGCTGTAAGCCAGTAAAACAGAAATTTCAGGGCGTACCAAGCCAATACCATGCTGAAAACGTTGCTGGAGCACTGCATTGTCGGGAATAACTTCTAGCACCCTATCAAGATGTCCAGTTTTTTCTAAAATTTCAATTAACCACTGAACATCGTTGAGCTTTTCGATTGAGTTTTTCTCAATCATACTAATCGCACGATTCTGGTAATAATTATGCTTTAAGACCAAAGCCCCAACCTGCTCTGTCATCGATTCCAATAATTTATTTCGTTGTTTTTCTGTTAAATCACTTTGCATCACCAAAGAATCAAGCAGGATTTTTATATTCACTTCATTATCAGAACAATCTACACCCGCGGAATTATCAATGGAATCTGTATTGATATGCCCCCCATGCAATGCATATTCAATACGCCCCGCTTGGGTAAAGCCAAGATTCCCCCCTTCGCCAACTAATTTACAGCGTAAATCACTGCCATTGATTCTAACGGCATCATTAGCTCTATCACCCACATCAAGATTGGTTTCATCTGTGGCTTTAACATAAGTACCAATCCCTCCATTCCATAGTAAATCGACAGGAGCTGAAAGTAATATTTTTATCAATTCAAAGGGCGTGACATGTTCACTATGAATATTAAGCTTTTGTTTAACTTGAGCACTCAGAGGAATTGATTTTAACCCTCTGGAGTATACCCCTCCACCTTTTGAAATCAGTGATTTATCATAATCGGACCATTTTGACTTAGGTAGCACAAATAACCTTTGTCGCTCTTTAAAGCTTTGCTCGGGATCAGGCGTTGGGTCTAGAAATATATACTCATGATCAAAAGCGCCCACTAGCTTAATTTGATTAGATAGCAACATGCCATTACCAAATACATCGCCCATCATTCCGCCTATTCCTATCACGGTAAAGGGTTTCTCCCAATATTTAAAACCCATGATATTAAAATGATGTTTAACCGATTCCCAGGCACCTCGAGCAGTAATGCCCATTTCTTTATGGTCATAGCCAACAGAACCGCCTGATGCAAAAGCGTCCCCTAACCAAAAGCCATATTGAATTGAAAGTGCATTAGCATAATCAGAAAAACTAGCCGTTCCTTTATCGGCTGCAACCACTAAATAAGCATCATCTTGATCATAGCAAACACATAACTCAGGCTTAACAATGTCTCCTGCCACTTGGTTATCTGTTATATCCAGTAATCCACGAATAAGTATTTGATAACAAGCCACCACTTCTTTTGATTTTTCTTCATAACTGCAAGCATCATTCAGTTGTTTGACAATAAACCCACCTTTAGCTCCCGTTGGCACAATAACCGAATTTTTAGTCATCTGAGCTTTCATCAAACCTAAAATTTCTGTTCTAAAATCTTCAGGCCGATCAGACCATCTTAATCCTCCACGTGCAACAGCACCTCCACGTAGGTGAATACCTTCCACTCGAGGGGAATAAACAAAAATTTCAAAATAGGGAACGGGGGATGGAATATCTATTATTTTAGATGATTCGAATTTAGTTGAAAAATAAGGGATTCCTTGTTCATCAATAGACTTTTTAAAATAATTAGTGCGTACTGCAGCTTGAACTAAATTTAAGTACCGTCTGAGTATTCTATCTTCATCTAAAGACTTGA
>CAZMQH010000227.1:0-3619 GCA_964568245.1 uncultured Methylomarinum sp. | reverse complement strand
CCTAAAATATCATACCCACCTAGATTAAAAAAATAATTATCCAAAATTATCTTGGATCAGATGTAGAGACAAGGCATGCCTTGTCTCTACTGCAGCAAATGATTAGACAATTAATATTTCTATCTTCCTTATGGGAATTAAATAATCTGGGTTCTTAAAGATGCCTATATTGGCACCCCTTTATTTGCTAAATCATCTGCTTTTTCATTACCTACATTGCCTGAATGCCCCTTAACCCAAATCCAGTTTATTTGATGTTTTTCAATAGCCGTATCTAATCTACGCCATAAATCTTCATTTTTAACAGGTTTTTTGGCCGCTGTTTTCCAGCCTCTTTTTTTCCAGTTGTCCATCCAATCGGTAATGCCTTGTAATACATATTTAGAATCTGTATGTAAGGCAATATCGCAAGGTTTGGTCAAGCTCTCAAGCGCCATAATAGCAGCCATTAATTCCATTCTATTGTTAGTTGTTTCTTTCTCGCCGCCGCAAAGTTCTTTTTTATGTGCCTTATATTGCAGATAAACGCCCCAGCCACCTGGGCCTGGGTTTCCTTTACATGCTCCATCTGTATAGATGATGACTTGCTCAGTCATGTTTTTGTTGTCCTATGTGTTGATGATTCCAAACCCGATGAAAGTGACACTAGTCGGGAGGGTTTAGCTTTAATTGGGGTTAATGGAATTAGCGTATATCGCCTCTTAATGGCTCTCACAGCATAAGCCATAGAGAAATAAGTTCGTTTACCTAATTTAAACTTCTCAGGTGTTGTCAAAATTGAATCTAAAGTAAATTCAGAGGTTGTCTTAATTTCAAAATTTAACAATTTTAACCAGTCAGCCATTCGGGATCTGTTAATAAAATGTCCTTGCCATGATCTAGATAATTTTTTATCCCAAAAAAATTGTAACCGCACCCATATACATAAAGGATTAAAGTTCATAATAATAACTTCACCTTCGGGTTTTAATACGCGTTCAATTTCCCTCATGGTTTGAAACCTATGCTCATCAAACTCTAAAAGATGAGGCAAAATAACTAAATCCACTGTCTCACTTTGTATTGGTAGCAAATATGCTCTTCCACAAATTTTTACTGCCTCAGGACATCCTGCAGCTTTTGCATCAAGAATGCTGTATCTTTGATATAAGGAACAATCTATAAATTTACTTTCCCATTCTAAAGCCCCTATTTGCAAAACTGTTTGTTTACAACTAACGGTGATGGATCGCCTTAAATAATTTTCCTCCAGCATTTGTAACAACTTACCTTGAGGCGTTTCATAAAAGGAAAACAAAAATTTTCTTTTCATAGGTCAAACTAGAATAAAGTTTTTTTTAATATATAATTGAATGTTGAGATAAATTTAGAGAGATTCACCTATACATGTCCGTATTTAATTCTATCAGGTCAACTCAATATTTACTGTATTTGATTATACTAATCACTGCTGGTTGTGCAGAAAAAGTAACAACTCATGCTTTTATAAAAGAACCTCACCCTTCTGTTATTGAATTAGTTGAACTACCAGAACAAGCGCCTCTCCCGGTTCAAACAATCATCACGCCTGAAAAAATTGAGCCTGCTGTCATTTCCCATGCCACAGCCTGGGATCGCTTATTCTCACTTTATGCCTTACCTGAGGTTAATAATGAACGTATTGAGTACGAAATTCAAAGGTATCTAAAACATCCTGAATATTTAGCTAAATTACAGCGCCGCGCTGTACCCTATTTGTATTTTATTCTAGATGAAATTGAGTCAAAACAAATACCGGGTGAACTAGCCCTATTACCTATTGTCGAAAGTGCATTCTTACCCCACGCACTGTCAAGAAGTAAAGCCGCTGGTTTATGGCAATTTATGCCAGCAACAGGTCGATTTTTTGGCCTAAAACAAAACTGGTGGTATGACGGCCGTAGAGATATATACACTTCGACTCAAGCTGCAACCACCTATTTAAAACAGCTGAGTAAAATATTTGATGATGATTGGTTTTTAGCACTTGCTTCTTACAATGCGGGAAAAGGAAACATTCGAAAAGCCATTAGAAAAAATAAAAACAAAGGTTTAATGACTGATTACTGGTCACTCTCTCTGCGTCAAGAAACAAAATCCTATGTCCCAAGGTTATTAGCCATTGCAAAAATATTGGCTAATGCTGACCATTATAATATCCCTTTATTAAAAATCCCCAATACACCATATTTTGCTGTGGTAGATATTCATTCTCAAATAGATTTAACGATTGCGGCAGAAATGGCAAATACGCCTCTGGATGATTTTTTCATCTTAAATCCAGGGTTTAAAAGAGGCAGTACTGACCCAGACGGTCCCTTTCATCTTTTAGTTCAATATGATAAAGCTGAAAGTTTTAAAACAAAACTAGCGAATACACACAAAAAAGATAGAATGAAATGGATTCGCCATAAAATAAAAGCAGGCGAAAACTTAGGTGTTATCGCAAAAAAACATAACACAACGGTTAATGCTTTATTAAAAGGTAATCAATTAGCGACTAATCATATCAAAGCCGGAAACTACCTCCTTATCCCAGCCTCTTTAGGAAAAACCGCTTACCTTGGAACTAAGAGTAGCAAACAGCTTTATACGGTTAAAAAAGGGGATACTTTTTGGGATATAGCTCGACAATTTGATGTCCGAAGTAAAGACATTGCCAATTGGAACAATATTTCATTAAATAAAATATTACGCCCGGGACAAAAATTGATTATTAAAGGAAGCTAAATACAAGTTCAGTTTTAAGGAGCCTCTAAACCCAGTCCAGTTATCTTAATCGGAAGCTCCTTAAAAAACATGCATGAAACCGGGAGGTTATTTCATACATACTCCTGATTACCCATGAGTTTTAGATAAACTAGAGGCTGCTCAGGATTCTTTTCCCTCTTTAAAGATAGAGAAAAGAAATGTTGCAGAAGAGCATTGTTTTATTCCTCTCACCCCGCCTGGGGGAAGGGCTTAGAGCAACCTTATTATACGTTTTAGATTGGCTGAAGCTTATACGTAATCAGGCATATGCTTGTAAGACTTATATTCCAGATAAAGCAGCACCTAACAAGTTAGATGTCATTTCGCCGCTATTATTTTTCACGTAGTCAATAAGAACAGGAGCAAATTGAGAGATCATGCCTTTATCCATATCTAATTTTTGAAATGTATCGGCTAATGCAGCAGCACTAACTAAAGTATCACTTCCAGTCGCTTTTGCTAATGTGCCTAATAAACTTCCTGTCGCGGATGCTGGTTTAGCTTGAGGTACAGCACCTAACATCCCAGCCATCCCAGGAATTGAATCACTCACTTGACCAAATGCGGTATCAGTCATTTTTGTTTTAGCTAGCTGAAATAATGCACCTGCCCCGCCTGTCGCCTGTTGCTCTGTCACCCCGAGTTGCTTAACTAAAGCCCCTGTCAGACCTACTTTACTTACATCTGATGCGACCTGAGCTGTTTTTACTGCATTATTAATTGAATCTATAGATTGAGCTGTTGGGCTTTTAACAGTCTCAACTTGTGCTTCTGCCGCATCATTTGATTGATTTAAAAAATCAAGCCATCCTGCCGAAGCTGTTCCAGAAAGTGCAAGAGAAGTACATAG
>CAZMQH010000226.1:0-3619 GCA_964568245.1 uncultured Methylomarinum sp. | reverse complement strand
AACTGTATTTAATTTTTTTATCCGTTGCTTTATTTAACACCGAACCTAAAACATTAACCTCTTTTAATAAAGACGCAGCATGCTTCAATTCATCGGTTTTAGTCTGTCCTTCTTCTACAACCAGTAATACGCTATCCACATAAGGAGAAAAGCTTAAGGCATCGGCTTGAGCCAGAAGAGGCGGCATATCAAAAATAATAATACGCGATGGGTAACGGTTCTTTAATTCAGCAACTAATTGAACCATTTTGGGTGAACGAAGCATCTCCGTTGAATTTAGCATCGGCTTTCCTGCAGGCAACAACACCATTCGCTCTATACTTGGGTTAATTAACAATTCACTCACTGACTTGTTATACAATAAATAATCGCTTAAACCTTCATCCGCATTAATATCAAGCATACTATGCAACATTGGGTTATTTAAATTGGCATCAACCAATAAAACAGTCTGATCCAATTCCATGGCAATACTAATCGCCAAATTAACACTCACCAAGCTACTGCCCACCTGACTACTAATACCCGTTACGGCCAAAGTACTCCAATTATTACTCAACATTAATTGCAATGTCCGTGTCCGCAACATCTTGTATGATTCTAGCCATGGCCCTGGCTTATAGGCAGTTATGATGCGATGCTCGTGTAATTTAGAATCATCAGATTCTTGCACTTGCGTATGAGTATAAGTGTAATTTATATTTCCTAAATCTTTATTCATGAGATCACTATTATTTGTAGTCATTTTTTGTAACTATTCGGTATTTTTGTTTGCATTTCTTATTCTCTTTATTTTTAAAGCTATAGAGAATAAAAGAATATTGAAAAAGACTTATTAAATATCTCCTCACCCCACCCTCTCCAGCAAGAGAGGGCTTAACTGTTAGAAATTAATAACTCTCAGCAACCTATACCAAAAAACATCTAACGGCATAAAAACAAAATGAAATATTGTAATTAAAACAATAATCACGACTGCCAGCGATATAAGAGCTATATTTCTGTTGCGCTTAACATCATTAAACTCTTGCCTATTTTCCAAATAAGGAATATTCGCTAATGGAGCGACACCTAATATGCCTGCAATAGCAGCCTCATTATAAATAGATGAGCCCATTGCCTCTTTTACTGCCACCAGTGCTATACCTGCCCCAATAGCCAGTATAAACCCTAAAAATAAAATGGCAGGACGATTAGGACTTACTGGTGTCAATGGCTCTTGTGGTGGATCTATCAGTGTAAAGCGTTCACCTTTTCGTTCAATCTCTAAATGTTGAGAAATCTCGGCTTCCATTCCTCTTGCACTAATATCTCGATAACGCATATTGGTATTATCAAGCTCCTGCAACATATCGATATACTCTTTTTCAACCAAAGGCGCTTTACGAATCAAAGACTTTAGCTTATCAATCTTTTTTGCCATTCTGGCTCGAGTATATTTAACCGATTTAAGTGTAGTATTAACCGATTCCAGTTGAGATAACATAGTGATATAAGCTGGATTATCAGGCTGCACTTGTGATGTAATCGCATTCATTTTTTTAGCATCAAGCATAGCTACTTGAATTAATTTCACCTGCTTATTTAACGCTAAAATATCAGGATGTTTTTCTGAATATTTTTTAAGTAATGATGCGTACTCCGCTTTCTTTTCAGAAAGCTCAGCATTTAAATCATTTAAATCAACATTTTCACCAATTTGACTTTTAAGCGAAGCAATTTCTCTTGTAGCAGCTAAAACATCTGGGTGCTGATCTGAATACATTGCCAATAATGAAGGGTGTTGAGACTTTAAAACTTTCAAACGATCTTTAGCATCAAAGATCCGATTACCCGCCGCATTAGTTGCCATTGCATTAGGATCTATTTGCGCTAATTGCCCTTGTAGATAGTAATATCGCTCTTGAAGTGATCGCTCTTCACTGTCTAAATTTAATAAGCGACTATTTAATGCAATAATTTCTTGCTGATTAATCTGAGTCATTTCAGGCAGCGAATTTAAGTTCTTTTGTTTAAAAGAAGCTAATTTTTTCTGAACTTTATGAATGTCACTTTTTAAACGCTTTGCAGCCTCGCTTAAAAACAAAGTCGCATTTTGTGCCGATAAAGTACGGGATTTAATGTTTTCTTTTAGAAAGATAGTAGCCAATTCATTTGCCACATTTTTTGCAACGACAGGCGACTCATCTTCAAATGACAAAGTAAAAGCAATTGTTGTTTGAGACGGCTTCCCCCCCGTTCTAGGGTTAACAACATCAGCACTAATCGTATCAACAATAATACGTTCTCGCATTTTCTCTAAAATGATTTCTAATGTCTCATTTTTAAGATCATCAGCATATAGATTGTATTTTTTGATAATATTCGATAAATTTGAACGGGTCATAATACGCTGACTAATAATCTGAATCCGCTGATCAGCAAAAGTTGTTACCGTTGAGCGAACCAAATCACTCGGTATCACTTGCTCTTCAATTAAGATAGTAGCGCTAGATCTATAAACCGATGGCAATAAAACAGCTAATAAAACGGCCATTATCGTGATAGCAATAAAAGGGATAATAAAAAAATTAATTCGCCTTTTAAAAATTTTAAAGTAATCCTTAAAATCAGACTCCTGATTCTCCATATATTTATAACCGTAAGTTAGTGTTTAGTGAATAAAATGGCAAGTTAAACTTACACCCTGTCTAATATTATGACAAAATGACCCACTATTTAGTTGTGTCCATTCAAAATAAATCCAAGCATACCCTCATGAAAATCGATATAACTTCCAGCTCTAATATCAGGGGCTTGTATATAGCAATTAATATACAGCCTTTTAAATCATAATCAACAGGCCTATTAACAAAATTATTCATATGTTAATTATAGTGATTGTTTACTAATGTTTTTGTTGACCTATTTACATTCATATTCTTACCAAAAATAATAATTATCAGTAACTTACAATTCTAATTTTATAAAATTTAGTTACAAATTTCATAACAGCTTAGAGAATTTTATAATTACATGGCTCTATACAATCCATAGGTTAAAGAAAATAAAAATAGATAGCCTTGATGTAGTGAAACGAAATCAAGGGGAATCTAAAATAAACCTTGATTCCACTTTGTTTCATCAAGGCTACAAAAGCTTAACTTAACCTGATATCAATCGCCCTATAAGTTCTGGCAGTACTATCTCTCTGAGCTGTAGAGACAAGGCATGCCTTGACTCTACTTTAAGTTGAACTCAGTAAAAAATGAACATAATTAGCTGTCAAAACGCATAGGTAATCAGGTAAATCTCAGACTTGTAAATAGCGATAAAATTTAATACTCAAAAAAATGTGTCATTTAACACACCAAATAGGCCAAATAACCTAACTTTTAAGCTCTATCGTTTACATCCATCACTATAAACCCTTGTAATACTGTAATTTACAATTTTGGCACAAATGATGCTTTACTAAAATAACTACAAAGAGATGGAATTCACTCAGAAGGATTTTTGTAGCTTATCATTTGCCACCCTCATCAATATAGATGAGTTCGGAAAGCCAAGGGTCTTTTAATAGATAGCCGGTTGCCACTTTAGGATAAAGTGAGCGGGAAAAGGAACTCAAGACTGGATG
>CAZMQH010000225.1:0-3628 GCA_964568245.1 uncultured Methylomarinum sp. | reverse complement strand
TCACTCTTCTGATTCAAAGATCTCTTGCCTATCTTTTCACGCCTGACTACTTTCTACTCAAACCAAGCTAGCCGACCTCTTGATTAGACCTTGATTATTGTGAGAGCCGTCTAAATAAGAATTTCCAAGTAGAACGTTGGAAACAAATTAAATGATACTCTGTATTTCCAGCCACAGTGCCTGATAGGCATCATAAGACCTTCCTCTGCTAGTGTAAGCGCCTAGTGGCATACGTTCCCAACCCATACGTTCAATATCGCTTGCGTATGGAATGGCTGTTTGCAATATATCTGGATGTATTTCAGCCAGTGATTCAATAATTTCTCTGTGCATTTTTTTACGCTTATCTGCCATGGAGAAAAAGGGGATTAATTGAATATGCTTTAATTTACTGTCTTTTATATATTTTTTTAACTGCTCCAAGGTTCGTAATGACAAGGTGGTAGGGATGATGGGAGAGAGCAATATATTGGACGCTTCAAAAACTGATTCTGACAATAACGAAATATTGGGCGGGCAATCTAGAAAAATAAAGTCATATTCTTCAGTAAGAGGCTTAAGCAGTTTTTTTAGCCGCTGTGTTGGTTTTTTTCGGGCATCAAGAACTAAATCTAAATTTCTAAAGGAAAAATCAGCTGGCAATAAATCCAAGTTCTCGAAATCTGTAGCTTTAATCAAACCATCTAGTTCTCGATCCCCAGCAATCAGCTTTTTGCTGCCGCCTTTAACCTTGGGTTTAACTCTAAAATAATAGCTGCTTGCACCTTGTGGGTCTAAATCCCATACCAGCGTTTTATAGCCGTTTTCGGCCGCAATGTAAGATAAATTGACAGCGGTTGAAGTTTTGCCTACGCCACCTTTGATATTGTATGTTGCAATTATTTTCATACTGTCTATTCCTATGCCTTATCTGCAAACATTTTTTTAAACACAGCTTGGTTTTCAGCCTGCTTAAAAAGTGAAAACTGCCTGGCAAAATTTTTCCGTGCCGCACATCTCATAGAATCCAGATATTGCACTAAAACGCCCATGGCCAATAAAGTGTTGGACGGCGTATTATTTTCCATCATTTCTTCGCTAAATTGCTTTATTTTTAATTCCTGCACTTCATAGTCCTGAAAATCACCTAATACAGTCTGAAAACCTTTTAAGGCCTTGAGCAGGTTTTTCATTTCATCGGCAGGGTAAAGGCTTTGGAAAAACTCCATTAAATAGCGTAATTTTTTACAGGTCTTTCTTAAATCATGCAAAGCTTCTGCAGGGGATGCGTTAGAAATTTCGCTAGCCTCTTTAAGCAGACGGTTATAGGTTTTCCATATCCGTTGGTTTGCCAATGCTTTAATGTCCATATTGGCATTGCTTTCTTTTGCTTTTTTCGGCAATGGCTGGCTTAAATACTGTTCCCAAGCTATTAGCCGTTTTATATATTCAGGGCTTTTAAGCTTTTTTGCCAGCTCTTTTTGCGCTGCTAGCTGCTTCTGTTTAAGAAAATCATGTAGAGGAACAATATCCTCTCTTAAAGAAATAGGGAGCGCCTGCTGATAGTCTTTATAACTTAACAGGTAAACATCCATATCACGCGTTAGCCCAGTAATTTGTCCTAGCCAGGCAAAAAAATCAGCATGTTGGGCAATCACCTTTGTAGGCAGCGTGTTTTTAATTTGGCTGAAACCAGAGCGGGTACGCCTTACTGCAACACGAAAATCATGCAAGAATTCAGAATCTGTGTCAGCAATGGTGCCAGCTTCGTTAACTTTGATCGCCTGCAGTAAATGCCGATAAATCACTTTACTAGCCTCATCAGCACGCATTTTAGGTTTTAGTTTTATGGTCAATTTAGAGCTGTAGTCTTTGGCTTTTCGATTTTGCTGTTTAAGCCCAGAGTTTAAGGCGGTATTGTCGGAAGGCTTTAGGCCAAAGGCTTTTTGCAATAGGTGGCTAACGTTTTTTGCTGCTTTCTCATAGCCTCTTAATGGAAGCAGGTTTACTGTGTTAGTTAAAAGCTCGTGCTCATCAACCTGCAGTCGTAGGACAGTTTTCTTGTCTTTATTTAAAATGTTGATGCAGAAAGCTTCATATGGCAAGTGGCAAATAGGCAGTAATGCACGCATTTCCAGTTTTTCTTCCAGCAGTATTTTTAAACGTCCACTTGGGAAGTGTTCTGTAAAAGCAGGAATATCCTGGATATTTTCCTGTGCAAGCAATTCACCTGTTTTTCTGTTTATCAGCTTTAATTGCGAAGTGATTTTCGAATGATTAAATTCACAAACTATATCAGCACTATATAGTCGCCAGTCAAAGCTATCGTAAAATGATTTGATTGAATATTGCTGAGACGTTACCTGAATTTCATTTTTTTTAGCTAATTTTTTTAATAATTTACTAGCCGTTAAATTCTCAGGTAACTCAAAGTGTAAAGGGATTGCTGTCATGTTACTCAATGGGATTAAGTTTGAATGGCTAAGTCATTATAATACCCCTCACGGAATATATATGATTAACCCAGAGACTGGGTTTATGTTAACACGTTAAAATGACACAATTGTGACAGCATGTGACAATTAAAACTGAGGCAGGGAAGTATCGAGGAAAGGTGACTGATTTTGGTGTTGCTAACCTACGCTCTTTTTTAGTATAAAACGTGAAAAAAGAGTGTAAGTTAAATTAACAAAGTGTTTAAGGAACGTGCACGAAATAACTTGAGCAACTAACTTGTCTTTTTGTCCGTCTTCCGCGTTGTATAAATAGTTGCGTAGCTTGCTATGCGCTTATTTATACGCCTTGAATACGAACAAAAATCCTACGCCAGTTGCTCAAGTTATTCCGTGCTCATTCCTAAGCTATTTTTTTTAAAGCTGTTTTTGCAACTTTTTTAGCCGATTTTTTGGTGCTAACGCCTTTCTTTAAGATAGCTTTAGTAATTTTTTTAGCAACTGATTTTGAATTTTTCTTTGCAATAACTTTTTGAGCGACCGCTTTTTTTGTGATTTTAGCGGCAACTTTTTTTACTGCGCTTTTCTTGATAGTTTTTGACATGATGAAGTCCTTAGTAGCGTTGAAAATAACTTACTAATAGTAATAAGTTATAGTGATAATATATCTTTTATAGCTAAAGGTCAACTAATAAAGAAATAAGCTATAATATGTTACTTTAATTGTTTGCAGTGGGGGCAATAGGAGCGATGAGTTTTATTGAATTTAAAAAAATGCTGCTTGATGCGGAAATCAGTCTGCCAAAATTTAGCAAATTGATCAAAGTCAGTGAAAAAAATATTCAGTCCTATAAAAAAAAGGGTGAGGTGCCAAATACCATTGCCACTATAGTAACCTGTTTTGTGGCTATGCATGAGTCGGGGCTTGATTACCGTACTGTTATAAGCGAACTGGGGCTTGAGGCAAAAACTAAAAAGGGCGCTGGTTTTGCAAAAAAAATGTACATGGGTGACTCCCAATAAAGAATGGCCTGTCTATTGTCTATTACCTATGGTCAGTAGGGTATAGGCAATAGACGTAACGAACGTATTTCTTAGCCGCGTTTTTTTCTTTAAGTGGCCATATTATTTTATGGCCACGACCTTAGGGAGGCAGTAACAAATAATATACCCAGCTCTCTTGTCTTTTTATCCCT
>CAZMQH010000224.1:0-3636 GCA_964568245.1 uncultured Methylomarinum sp. | reverse complement strand
TAAATGACGCAGGCGCGTCACATCTGAATTCCCACGCAGCGCGTGGGAACTAGCACTTCACAAAAGCAACAATTAAAAACTGGAACATTGAGTTATATCAAATATAGGGTAGTTTTCGTAATATAAATTTAAGCACTCCTTATAACTAAAATTTAGGCGTTCAAAAAAAACAAATAAAGCATTAATTAACAAAGAAAAAAATCCTAAAAGTATAGTATAGGTTGACTTAAAATCACCTTAAAACTCAAATAGAACACGTAAATCAAACATCAAAAACAACCCACATTACCTGCTTTAACAGTTGATCTTTTGCAAGACAGTGACATTTGGATTGACAATGTGTTCGCCAAGCTCTAGGAGGCTGTCCGAGAATAGAAATCGTCGCGAGGGAAAGCCCTTTTGAGTCAGTTTTTTCGTTCATTTGAGGCGAATAGTTGCGCTATTTAACGAAAATGAACGGAGAAAATGGCCAAAAGGGCTTTTTCCGTAGCAGATTGTCTATTCTCGGACAGCCTCCTAGCAACAAATAGGAATGAAAACAATCCTAAGTCGAGCAGGTTTTACTAAGCGTTCAGGGCTCTCGATAGGTGAAGTGGTTTATACGTTATCACTTTGGTTATGGCTAAAATAGGATTCGATAAGTATGTTTTCCCGAAACAGCTTAAAAAGCATGGGTAAAAATGTTCTTTATGACACGATGAATCGAGAAGACTTAAACTGGCGTAAATGCCATGAACTTATTGCGGGTAAGGCGGTTAAGACATTTCGACAAGACATTAAAAAAAACCTTTGTGGTTAATGATACAGTTAAACAACGGTTTGGTAAAAAAATGCCAGTCACTTTGATCGCACCACAGGCCGTCACATGATGGGTCAGCTATGAAGGTGGATTGCTCCCTTGGATAATGAATTGTTTACCAGAAAAACAAAAGTTCAAGGAATAACTGAGTCCTTTAAATACAAAAGAAATGCTGTCGCTAAACGCCACCGAGTTGCTGTTTGACTCAAAGACGCTTCGACTTGAGACTTTATAAAACAATGCCTGTAAGCTTTATTTGAGAGTAAAATGAACTCCGAAACTTTAGTTAATAAGTATAGCAGTAATAAATATATTGGCCATTTATCCCGAAAACCCTTCCTTTTCTAATAATTCTTCAACTTCCATCCATTCTGTTTCAGCTAATTCAAGCGTATTATCGACTTCAACTTTCTTTGCTAGCAATGCCTTTAACGCACCCTTTTGATCATCAGCATAGATAGTAGAATCAGCTAATTGCTGTTCTAACTCTTGTTGCTCTACATGATATTTCTCAACCGCTAGTTCTGATTTTTTTAATTTATTAAGTAAAGGTTTTAAGCGCTTACGGTTTTCTGCATCTTGTTTACGCTGTTCTTTACGAGAAATACCTGAATCAGCGATTTTAACTTCATCGTTAGAGTCTGCCATCGCTCTCTTTTGTTCCGTCATCCACTGACGATAATCATCTAAATCACCATCAAAAGGCTTTACCGTTCCATCTGCCACTAACAGGAGTTGATCGGTGACAGAGCGCAATAAATGTCGATCATGAGATACCACCACAATAGCCCCTGTATAATCTTGCAATGCCATGCTTAAAGCATGCCGCATTTCTAGATCTAAATGGTTGGTTGGCTCATCTAACAATAACAAATTAGGGTTTTGATAAACAAGTAAAGCAAGCACTAACCGAGCTTTTTCCCCTCCTGAAAAAGGTTTAACGATTTCACTGATTTTATCGCCTCTAAAATCAAAGCCACCTAAAAAATTGCGCAGATCTTTTTCAGTGGCTTGCTTATCTAGCTGTTGTAAATGCCATAAAGGGGATTCATCCAGTCTTAATTGCTCTAATTGGTGTTGGGCAAAATAACCAATATTTAAGGCTTCAGCCGTTTGAAATTCACCCCTTATTGGCTTCATTTCATCGGCTAATACTTTAATTAAAGTTGATTTACCTGCGCCGTTTGGTCCCAACAAACCAATTCTGTCTCCTGGGGTGATTGATAAACTAACATTATTAATAATAATTTTATCACCATAACCAATATCTGCTTTTTCAAGTTGTAATAATGGGTTGGGCATTTTCTCTGGCGCGGGAAAGCTAAAATGGAAGGGGGAGTTAACATGCGCTTGTGAAATAACTTCCATCCGTTCTAAGGCTTTTATTCTACTTTGCGCCTGTCTTGCTTTGGTTGCTTGGGCTTTAAATCGAGTGATAAAACTTTGAATATGTTCAATTTCTCGTTGCTGCTTTACAAAAGCTGACTGTTGCAAGGCTAACTTTTCCGCGCGCATTTTTTCAAAAGCTGAATAGTTACCTGTGTAAATTTCAGCTTTATTTTGTTCAATATGAATAATATGGTCGGTAATTGAATCTAAGAAATCTCGATCATGAGAGATTAAGAGTAATGTACCTGGGTATTTACATAACCAGTCTTGCAACCAAATAACTGCATCTAAATCTAAATGGTTGGTTGGCTCATCAAGTAATAAAATATCAGACCTACACATTAGAGCTTGCGCTAAATTTAAGCGCATTCGCCAACCACCAGAAAATGATTTCACTGAGTTTTGTTCTTGTCCTGCCGTAAACCCTAAACCATTCATTAATCGTGAAGCTCGTGCATTGGCAGTATAACCACCGATATGGTCTAAAGTACTGTGCAGTTCAGCCAGTTTAATGCCATCATTCTGTTGCTCTGCAAGTTCTAGTTTATGCTGTAATTTCCGTAATCCCTGATCACCATCAATAACATAGTCAATGGCAGAACAATTAACTGCTGGCATTTCTTGAGCAACATGAGCAATTTCTAACCCAGGTGGCATAGTGAAGTCACCGTCATCAACCTGTATTTGGTCTAATACCATAGCAAATAAGCTGGATTTTCCCACGCCATTAGCACCTGTTAACCCCGCTTTTTGACCTTTATGAATGGTAAAGGAGGTGTCGCTAAACAGGATGCGTACGCCGCGGCGCAAGGATATATTTTTAAAATTTAGCATTGAAGGATAAGCTAGTAAGCTAGAATATACAGATGAAAAGAAGACTTAAAAAGCCATTAAAGCCACTATTCAAGCCTCAAGACCGATATTTCGTCAATCAACTAGGTGAATGGTGGTTTTTTACTGTCGATAAAATCAGCGGCCCATACTCAACTAAAATGAGCTGTGTCGATGCCTGCCGTTATTATATTCAGAAAAGGGATGGGATATTATAACCCTGTGTAGTCATAGCGGACTGACGTCCGCTCTACAATACTTACTTATCAACGTCAGTGATAATGCTTGGAGTCTCCATAATAACCTCGCTCCGTTCCAATTTTAATTCGGCCATTTCCTGTTGTTTAGCAAGATTGGATTCCCCAAACATAACCGCCCCCCCCATAAACAAAGCGCCCGCTAGCAATTGAATTTGTATTCGACTTGGGTTCTTCATCCAAAAAAATATCCAAGTAGGTTTAATCATTCCTACAACAAAAATACCTATAGATAAAACAAATAAGTTAATTGCCCAAACCATCATATGAGACATAAAATTTTTTTCCTTCTCTTCATACCTTTAACAAGGTATGTATTATTAATAGTTAAATGATTTATTGCAACACATTACAAGCTTT
>CAZMQH010000223.1:0-3637 GCA_964568245.1 uncultured Methylomarinum sp. | reverse complement strand
TAATGAGTAAAGACACTTGCAAAATAGCCTAAGGCAATAACAGGTGTCCACTTCATATGACTAAAGAAAGTATATTTGTGTTTAGAAGTCCCCATTAGTGCAACACCTGCAGCAGATCCAACAGATAACATTGAACCACCAGTACCCGCTGTTAATGTCGCTAACAACCACTGATATAGATCCATTTCAAGACCCATATTCAATACCGCAAACATCACTGGAATATTATCAACAACCGCTGAAATAAAACCAACTAATATATTAGCTGTTGTATCCCCAAGACTTTCATACATTGCACCAGAAAGTAGCTCTAAGTAACCAATGTACCCCAAACCACCTACAGCAAAGACCACACCGAAGAAGAAGAATAATGTATCCCACTCGGCATCACGTACTTTGTCATAGATATCAAATGCCTCATCATGATACAGCTTGTTAATACTGTAACCATAAATCATTAATACCGACAGACCTACCATCATGCCCATAAAAGGAGGCAAATGTAAGAACTGTTTAAAACAAACTGCAGTAACAATAGTGAGTAAAAACAGTGTGCAAACTTGAATAGCGCCTGGCTTCAATCGAATCGCAGCTTCATTAGTGGCTTCTGGGCTCTCATCAGGAATAGCCATATACATAAAGCAAGCTGGAATTATATAATTCACAACTGAAGGGATAAACAGAGCGAAGAAATCAAAGAACTCTGCATAACCTGCTTGCCAAACCATTAAGGTTGTAATATCACCAAAAGGACTAAATGCTCCACCCGCATTAGCAGCAACAACCAAATTAACCAAACCAACAGCAACAAACTTATCATTGCCTTTACCCACTGCCATAACAACAGCACCGACTAATAGCGCAGAGGTTAAGTTATCAGCAACCGCAGACAAGAAGAAAGTAATAATACCTGTTACCCAAAACAATTGTTTAAAGCTGAATTTCTTTCTAATCATCCAAGAGCGTAACGCTTCAAACACATTACGGTCCGCCATCGCATTAATATAAGTCATGGCAACCAGCAAGAACAACATTAAGGCTGCAAATTCTGCTAAATTAGCTTCAAAAGCCTCATGTAACTGTTCAACAGAAACACCTTTATCTGCCGCTAAAATGGCAGCATGCCCCCAGATAATACCGGCAGCCAAAATAACAGGCTTAGACTTACGCATTCCCGTAAATTCTTCCGCCATTACAAAACCATAGGCAATAACAAAAATTAGAACGGAATAGATACCTCTTTCTGTACCAGTCAGCCCTAAATTTTTAAAATCTTCTTCATACACTTCTGCTAATGCCAACTCTGGCAATAGCAGAAAACCAGCCAAGACTAATAACAATCGAAACAAAACAACCCCCTTCACGGATACGTAAATAAAAGCAAGACAAAATAACCCTTAATGTTATCACTATATAATAATCTTTGTCATTTAATGCGTCTCAGTATATGATTATCAGTCTTGATTTTAGCCGTAGAAAAGTACAAAACACCTTATGTATCAGTATAACGACGATGACCAGACCCTCATTAATGAGCGAGTCACCCAATATAGAGGACAAACCGAACGCTATTTAAATGGCGAGCTCGGGGAAGATGAATTTCGCGCATTACGCTTAATGAATGGACTTTATATTCAAACTCACGCTCCCATGTTACGCGTGGCAGGTCCATACGGCCTACTTTCATCAAAACAACTACACATGTTAGCCCATGTTGCTAGAAAGTATGATAAAAACTACGCTCACATTACCACTCGTCAAAACATTCAATTTAACTGGCCTGATTTAAAAGATGTGCCTGATATTTTGGCTGATTTAGCTAGCGTCCAGATGCATGCCATTCAAACCAGCGGCAACTGTTTAAGAAACACGACAACAGATCATTTAGCGGGCGTAGCGACTGACGAATTGGAAGACCCCCGCCCTTATTGTGAAATTATTCGCCAATGGACTATATTGCACCCCGAATTTGCTTATCTACCCCGTAAATTTAAAATTGCTGTCAGCAGCACAGAACAAGACCGCGCAGCAACCCAACTACATGACATAGGCGTACACATTGTTAAAAATGAAGCAGGCGAAACTGGCTTTAGAATTCTTGTTGGTGGTGGACTTGGCCGCACCCCAATCATTGGTAAAGTAATCAGACCTTTTCTAGAAAAGAAACATTTACTGTCTTACCTTGAAGCCATTGTTCGCGTATACAACCTAAATGGTCGTCGCGACAATAAATATAGAGCCCGCATTAAAATACTGGTAAAAGAAAGCGGCATTGAGCAAATGACCGAATGGGTTGAAGCTGAATGGCTACAAATCAAAGACGGCATGGAACTCACTGATGAGCGCATTGCTGAAATACAGGCGCATTTCACTCCACCTGCTTACCAAGTAGATGCAGGCCAAGACAGCTCTTTTAATGCCAATAAAGCCCAATCAGCCGCCTTTGCTACTTGGGTAAAATACAATACAGCTGACCATAAAGCGCCAGGTTACAGAGCTGTTTTTGTTTCGCTAAAAGCACCTGACGTGCCGCCTGGCGACATTACCGACAAACAATTAGATGCCATTGCTGATTTGGCCGAGCAATATAGTTTTGGCGAAGCTCGCACTACGCATAGGCAAAATATGGTGCTTGCAGATATAAAACAAGCCGACCTATTTGATTTATGGCAAAAGCTTGACGCACTATCCCTTGCCACACCAAATATTGGTACAGCAACCGATATGATTTGCTGCCCAGGACTGGATTTTTGCGCTCTGGCCAATGCGGGCTCAATCGGCATTGCAAAAGAGATCAATGAAGCCTTAGACAATATAGATTACTTGCATGACATTGGAGAGATAAAAATCAACATGTCAGGCTGCATGAATGGTTGCGCCCACCAAAGTGTCGGCCACATTGGCATTTTAGGCGTTGATAAAAAAGGGGTTGAATGGTATCAACTGACTTTAGGCGGCTCATCTGAAAATGAAGCTGCGCTAGGTGAAAGACTTGGCCCTGCACTGGCAAAAAACCAAGTAACTCAAGCTGTCAGCACTATTTTAGAGGTTTATATTAAACAACGCCTTGATCAAGAAATATTCTTAGATACCGTCAAACGTATTGGCGTCACCCCATTTAAAGATGCAATTTACTAAGGCCTCCTGATGAAAATACTTAAAGACCAACAAATTATAGAAGATAGCTGGCTACATATTGCTGATGATTCAGACCTTTCAGACGGCGACATAACGGTTTCCCTTACTCGTTGGCAACAGCAAGCTGACGAATTAACCAATCACAAAGGCAACATAGGCATAAGACTTGCACCTGCAGATATTGTTGAAGACATTGCTAATGATTTAAGCAAAATCAACTTAATTGCACTTGAATTTCCGGTATTTACTGATGGCCGCTCGTTTACTCAAGCCAGGTTATTAAGAAGCCGGTATGAATTTGATGGTGAAATTCGTGCTATAGGTAGCTATATGCCTGACCAGGTTTTTTATCTCTCAAGAGTGGGTGTAAACAGCTTTCAACTAGAAACAGCTAAAGAAGCAGCAACTGCATTATCAACTATGAATGATTTTACGGTTAGATATCAAGTATCAACTAACTAATCAATTCACAGACGAGTAGAACGGGGCACACCACCCC
>CAZMQH010000222.1:0-3643 GCA_964568245.1 uncultured Methylomarinum sp. | reverse complement strand
ATATTCATGAAATATCACGGCATCGTTATAGGTGTAAGCAATGCTTTTACACTACGAATTTACAGGCTAAATTACAACCGACTGTACCAAAAGATAAAACTGAGGATCCTGGTTGAAAATGGTTCAGCGGTTTCTTGTTGATAGCGTCTATGCAAAACCCACTGGAATGTCCGTAACTGGTTAAGATAATTTGTTGTTGCAAGTTATTATCTAATTAAAGCATAAGTCGCGTTGCTGATTGTGTAATTTACAAATCTGAGGCATAGATCACATTGTATTCGATCATCCTCAAGTGTATACCAGTAGTGGGTTTGGGCTGTATTTATTGCTATTAATTTATGCATAAGGAATAAATAGGTAACAGTGAAATAATATGACCTTGTAATTTAGCATAAAGCGCCTATAAATTATGTATGGTCAAGATCTCTGTTGATATGCAAGCAGTAACACAATTAAATGAATTATCTTTTGTGCATTATTTGGATCAAGCGCATCAGCAAGAACATAGTCTTGAAGTTCATTTTCCTTTTTTACAGACGGTATTAAAAGACTTTGCTTTAATTCCTGTGGTGGTGGGTGATGCATCTGCCGATCAAGTGTGTCAGTTGATCGAAATATTTTGGGAACAAGGAGATATTTTAGTGGTCATTAGTTCTGATTTAAGCCATTTCTTAGATTATCAAACGGCTAAGAGACTTGATAGAGAAACCTCAGGAATTATTGAAAAATTACAATATGAAAAGCTAGAAAGCCATGCCGTATGTGGCCGAGTTCCAGTAAGTGAGCTAATGAAATTAGCAAAAAAAAATAGATTACAGATTAAAACAATAGATTTAAGAAGTTCAGGTGATACAGCAGAAAGTAATGATTTGAGCAGGGTTGTGGGGTATGGTGCCTATGTTATTGAATAAAAAAAACAAACGAATTTTACTAGATTTAGCTTATCAATCAATTAAAACAGGGCTGGAGACAGGCTATCCTTTAAATATAAATTTAAGAGACTATCCTTTTGAATTGTTACAGCAAAGAGCTACTTTTGTTACTTTGGAAAAGAATAAACAATTACGCGGTTGCATTGGCATGCTGGAGGCAACTTTGCCATTGGCTGAGGATATTTGTGAAAATGCTTATTCGGCAGCTTTTAGAGATCCGCGTTTCCCTAAGCTGGTATCATCAGAATTAGCAGAAATTGATATACATTTATCTATCCTAAGTCCAGCTGAAGAAATGAATTTTCATTCTGAGCAAGACTTAATCAATCAAATCAGGCCAGATATTGATGGTTTAATTTTAGAAAGTGGCTCTCGTAAAGGTATTTTTTTACCCTCTGTTTGGCAATCAATAACGACAGCAGAGCAGTTTTTACAACATTTAAAACAAAAAGCCGGACTCGCTAAAAATTTTTGGTCAGATCAGATCAGGGTATATCGCTATACCACTGATATGGTAACTAATAACAGTTAAAGGTCGCTAATATTGGATGTTTCTATTCTTTAAAAGACGATAATAAAAGAATTAATTCAGCCTCGTCAATCACTGGGATGTTTAATTCTTGGGCTTTACTAAGTTTAGAACCTGCAGCTTCACCGGCAACTACACAATCTGTTTTAGCGGAAACACTGCCTGAGACTTTAGCACCTAAAGCTTGAAGTGATGCTTTTGCTTCATTTCGTTTCATTTGGGTTAAAGTGCCGGTTAGAACATAAGTTTTATTGGCTAAAGGCTGGGGTTTTTGCTCTTTAGCGATAATAGATGGCCATTGGATTCCTGCTGCAATTAATGCATCAATTACTTCAATGTTGTGCGATTGACGAAAGAAATATTCAACATGCTTGGCAACAATTTCACCTACATCGTCAACTTTTTGTAGCGTCTCAATATCCGCTTTTTTTAAAGTATGCAAAGTTAAGAAATATTCGGCTAAATTTTTGGCTGTTGCTTCACCCACCTCTCTAATACCTAGTGCAAGAAGAAACTTAGCTAATGTGGTTTGTTTTGATTTACTGAGAGCATTAATTAGGTTTTGAGCTTTTTTAGGCCCCATACGCTCTAAATCAATTAATTGTTCTGCTTTTAATTTGAATAAATCAGCGGGATTATTGATTAAGTTTTCATCAACTAGTTGTTCGACTACCTTTTCGCCTAAACCATTAATATTCATTGCTTTACGGGAAGAAAAATATTGTATGGCCTCTTTACGCTGAGCCGCACAATATAAACCTCCACTGCAACGAGCAATCGCCTCACCTTCAATCCTTTCAATTTCTGATTCACAAACGGGGCAGAGTGTTGGGAAAATAATATCTTTGGCTGATGTGCTATGTTTTGAAAGTGATCGTGATATTTGAGGAATTACATCGGCAGCACGGCGAACAACAACCATATCACCAATTTTGATGCCTAAACGTTGAATTTCATCATTATTATGCAGGCTTGCACGACTTATATTTACCCCCCCAACAAATACCGGTTCTAATATTGCAACAGGGGTAATGGCGCCAGTTCGGCCGACTTGAAACTCAACATTAAGTAATATTGTTTGTTCTTCTTGAGCGGGGAATTTATGAGCAATAGCCCAGCGAGGTGCGCGGGATATAAAGCCTAATTGCTGTTGTAATTGGATGTTATCAACTTTATAAACAATGCCATCTATCTCATAGGGTAGCGAGTGCCTTGCTGATAAAATAGATTGATAATAATCTAAACACCCTTGCAGACCTATTTTAATCTCAACTTCATCGGTAACAGGTAAGCCCCATTGTTTAAGTAATTGTAATCGCTGAAAATGACTATTAGGTAAATCACCACCTTTTATTATCCCAAGACCATAACTGTAAAAAGCTAAGGGTCGCTTAGCGGTAATCTTTGAATCTAATTGGCGTAGGCTTCCTGCTGCTGCATTTCTAGGATTTACAAACCCTTTTTCACCCTTAGCCGCTGCTTTTTTATTGTAGATATTAAATGCAGTCATTGGCATCACAACTTCTCCTCTTATCTCTAATTCTTGAGGAATGTTTTTACCTAGTAATTGGTGGGGAATATTTTGAATGGTTTTTACATTATGAGTGACATTTTCACCGATACTGCCATCGCCACGTGTGGCCGCTCTTATTAAAATTCCATTTTGATAAATAAGGCTAATTGCAAGACCATCAAGCTTAGGTTCGGCACAAAATATGATATCAGCAGAAGCGCTTAACCGTTTATTTAAACGTTCTACAAAATCAGATAGATCTTCATCATTAAAAACATTATCCAAAGACAGCATAGGGACATCATGAGTTACTTTTGTAAAGCTATCGAGTACCATGCCACCCACTTTCTGAGTAGGTGAATCAAAATTAAAAAACTCAGGGTTTTCCGCTTCAAGTGTTTTTAATTGAATAAGTAGTCTGTCGAATTCAGCATCAATAATAACAGGCATATCATGAAGATAATAATGTGCATTATGATGATTTATTTGTTCACGTAATGAGATGATTAGTTGTTCTACAGAATTAGACATTATTACTTATGAGGAGTGGTATTGCTTCGCGTAGCCATGACGGCATGAAGTATAAAAAGAAATGATAGTAGTTTAAATTTTAACATGACATTAATTATATTTAGGTTTTAGTTATATATTATTTGTAAGTTTGTATAT
>CAZMQH010000221.1:0-3679 GCA_964568245.1 uncultured Methylomarinum sp. | reverse complement strand
ATTAATAATAATTGAACCGTCTGATAATCAACCTCGGGAACATCCGCTAATGCCTCAGCAAAAGCACCTCCTTTTTGTGTAGCCAGAATAACCGAATTAAACTGTACTTTTAACTTAGGATTGTTAATCGTGTTCACTGATTTTGCTAAGGCATCCGTCATCGGTAATCCTGCTGCTAGCATCATTCCTATACTATATAAAAATTCATTAAGCTGACGACTGATAACCCATGAAGAAATTAAAGGTAATTTAAGTTGTACTGAATAAACTAAATTTTTTAATCCCAAAAACTGAAGTTTTCCTTGTGTTAACCAAAAAGGTAGTTTTACTACTATATAGAAGAGGAAAACGATTTTTAATAATCGCCCTATACTGACAACACAATAATCGACAAAACTTATTTCATTTGAGATAAGAGCGGGGAGAGGTTGAACAAATAAAGCAATAATTAATATTAGTAAGGGTAAATAACATTTTGACTTTATTTTTTTTGCTCGCTTTATTTGGTTCTCATACCGTCTAGCAAGCTTTTTATAGATAATACCAATATGACCACTTACTTCACCAGCCTGTAATAAATCTTTATCAAACTCGTTAAAAATACCTGCTTTATAACCTGAATCAGCAATGGTATTACCTAGCTTAAGAAATCGTTGCGTTTGTTGTATTTGATGGCGAGATTTTTGATTAGTCTTGAGCAGTAATTCGAATGCTTGTAGAGCTGGAAAACCAGCCTCATCCAGCCTCGAAAGTTGTAAATACAGATTGGCCTGAATTTCAGTTGAGATGGTTAATCGATGGGGTTGGTCTTTTTTAGAATAGGACATATCAATAACTTGTACTGCAGTTTAGCCGTACATAATACACCTCAAATCCTTTATTAAATATTTTTTAGATATCTTCACGATGGTTTCTTGCTTAAACAGGTAGCAAGGTTTGTATGTTTAGAACTTAAAACCCCTATAGTGATCTGTCCTATAGAAATCATAGCAATTTTATTATTTTCCCCCACAATAACAATTTGCTGAATAGTACCTAAGTCTAATATTTCTTTGCTTCGCTGCGCAATTTCCATACTTTCTTGTATCATCGCACCTAAGGCATCTATCCCTAGAACGGAACCTGCCCTTGCTAAAATAAAGCCTTCATGGCCGGCTACACACCCAGAAATATCAGGTAATTTAACCACCGAGTCAACTAGCGCTTGTACATTATCAATAAAAATAGTACGTGCTTGTCTGATTTCATCTACAAATTCATCAGAATCTTTAATACGATATTCATCATAAATTTCAGCAAGTTTATGTAATGTTTTTAATTGAGAATCAAACCAATGCATAGTGTTTTAAATTTATTTAAAAATATTCTGTTATTGCGTGTAGTTTAAAAATAGTTTCTTTAGAGATGGAATGGCTTCTTTAAGCTCAAACCGAACACGTCCTAATAGCGCATCATCATCTGTCACCAGTGACAACATAATGCCTGATCTAATCGGTGCCAGTAACACATAGCCGTCATCGTTTTCACAAATAACGATATCTGCGGCACGGTGGTTTACATGGGTAGCTGCTTTACTAGCCGCACCAAATACTATTTGTACTGAAACACCTAGAGCATCGGTATTAATGTCAAAATTACGACGAATATGCGTGACCAGACCATCTCTATCAACAATAGCTGCTGCAGTAACACCTTGCAAGTTCATAAGATCCCTAAGAACTCTATCAATGTCATCGACACTCTTTTTACCTGAATCTATGGCTGTAACATTGCTCATAATAAATCCCTTCAATCTTTAGTTAAATATAAATATTTATTAGTTTTTTACTTTCCCCGTAACAATTTTGTAACTACTGAGCGTATTTAAAATTGCTCTTAAGCCCTCTCTTGCTGGAGAGTGTTGGGGTGAGGAGAAGTTAAAATAAACTATTTTTCCTTATTTTCGTTGCTTTTTTAAATACAGAGAGAAAAAAATGTTGAAAAAGAGACATTTTTACCTCCACTCATCCAACCATCTCTCTTTGGATAAGGCTTAAGAGCAAAGTCTCATTGCTATTTAAATTCGCTGAGTAGTTACCCAATTTTTTAAATAAGATTTACTTGGATAAGACAAGTATCATCACCTAATGCATTACACTTTGTTTCTTTTGCTTTCACATTAGTATCAAAAAATGTTTTTATAATCCCACCGACCATACCTGCTTCAAAATGACAAATTGGTGATCTTACTCCATCAATACCCGCACACGAAACACACTCATCAACACGCAATTCAAATAAGCCAGATTTTAAATCAATTGTTTCCGGTATCAATAAACCAATACTAAGTTTCTTACAAAGTTGCTCTATTAGACCTACATAAGCTTCTAAATCTTTATCGGCCTGTTCCATCACCGCCTGACCTAATATCTGACCTAGGCTCTGTCCTGATTGATAAACCAAAGCAGGAGCTCCATCCCCCAACATATCTTCAACATTTGAACCTAATGCAACCATTCGTAAAATTTGAAATAGTCTAATAGGAACCAAAGGGCCTAACTTTTCACGGTTTTCAATATCAAATTCACCTGTTAAAACAGAATCTAAAATTCTTTTTTGTGCAATTTGATAATCTGATTGCTGTTGTCGCATTGCCAATACCTTTTAAAATTGTTTGAGTATATATAGAACCCTTGATCAAATCCAATTATTGATCACAAAGTAACTCTACTCGACGGTTTAATTTACGCCCAGACATTAAACTATTACTTGCAATGGGTTGATTCATTCCTTCAGAACGTACTGTTAGAATGTTTAGATTAGTGCCTTGTTCAATTAAATATTGCTGCATCGCGGTTGCACGGTCTAGTCCTAATTGATAATTAAATTCTATAGAACCTAGATTACAGGTATGACCAACAATAATAACGCTATTATCACACTGTTCAATAAAATCGGTCAAACGTCTAGTTTCATCCCCAGATATAAATTTTACTTCTCTAGAAGAAAAATCAAATGTATATTCAAGTGATCTGTTGATAACGATGACTTTAGCCCCTGCTGAATCAATTATTTTATCTACTTCAGCTATTTTCTTATCAGAAGAATTAATATTTTCGGGTAATTCAGTTTTTATATCTTCTGCTAAAGCAACAATTTCAACATAATCAAATTTATTATCATTTGAAATTTCTCCTAAGTCTTCTTTTGCCTCCTCTGCTACACGAGTTAAAATATTAGAATGAATAGAGTTTGGTTGATCTTTAGCAATCTTTTGATCTAAATCAGAGGAAGAAGATAGCTCTTCATTGATTACAGTAGTCGCTTTAAAATCGATAGCTGGTTTTTTATTTACCGCACTCTCTGTTTTTTCTATTACTGGGGTTAATAAACTATAATCTACAATGACTTCTCTGCTGTTATAAAAATACCCTCCCAATAAAGTGACAATCAAAAGTGCTATCAAAACTAGAGCTTTAGCGAAAGGTTTTTTAGGTTCAGGTAAAACTCCATCTAAACCATCTTGATCAAGGTAACGAGGGGTACTCATAGCGAAATAGACCACTAAATTTATTGTAGATCTATTACTTATACTCCTTAGCTTATATATATTCAATACATTACTACACTTAATCTTCGCGGAGAATACCGGCAGTTTAGCAAGCGAAAACAATTGAAGTTGACCAGGGGAGGCAGTAAC
>CAZMQH010000220.1:0-3685 GCA_964568245.1 uncultured Methylomarinum sp. | reverse complement strand
TAAGCAGTAATCCGTGGCAGAGCTAGTAGATTAAGTCATGAGGTATTTACCATAAAATCATGTCAAATAACCCATTTTTATTAATTATTCGCCTCACTTCATTAAGTAAAAACCCTCTAAAACCCACGGAATTAGCTCAAATAATATAACGGCATAACTATTGCTTTAATAAAATCACATATAACTTTCGATTAAAGGCATTATTAATGAAAAAAACAATGAAATATCTCCCCCTTACAATGATTTTATCAAGCTTAGTGATATCATCAGTACAAGCGAATACTGTGTCAGTTTCTGGAAATATTCTCTACACATCTCAAAATGGACAATGGGGCACTACATACGATAAGTGGAATATCAATATGCTTGATGCTGGCAGCTTTAAAGTTAATGTTCAGGCCTTTGAAAGCACTAGCAATAGTGCCGATGATGCTGTTGATATAAATGGGGACGGCGAGTTTACTTATCTTGACCCTGATACCTATTTTTATAAAAATACAGGTAATCCACTTGTGGCAGATGACTTTTTAGCCCGTTGTGATGATATTAATAATAACTGCAATACGATTGACACAGCTACACTAAAGCTTAGCAGCCTGACGGAAGCTGAAGGTGCGACTGATGGTTCCATACATTTCCGCAGAGACCCTGCGTTTAATGTGACCCTTGCAGCAGGTGAATACCTTTATTTAATGGCTGACTATCGCCTAAGCACCTCAGATGCTGAAGATGGCTTTGATTTTGGTAATAAAATCCGCAATTTACCTGATGAAATTGAGGGCCATGCTGATTACATGATTACATTTAGCTCAGATACTATGCATTTTGATGTATCTGGGAATTCCATCAACGTATCTGCCGTTCCTGTTCCTGCGGCCTTCTGGTTGTTTGGTAGTGCTATTTTTGGTTTAGTCGCTCGTAGAAAAGTGGGTTAATCCACACGAAAACGTAGAGACATTTTTTACAACGTCTCTACAATAACAATTCCCTAATTTGGAAACCAAGCTTTAGTCCGTTTACAAAACCCTACCAAGGCAAGCATTAGGGGAACTTCAATCAATACCCCAACAACCGTTGCCAAAGCAGCGCCTGATGATAAGCCAAATAGCATCACGGCTGTAGCAATGGCTACTTCAAAATGGTTAGATGCTCCTATCAATGCTGAAGGAGCTGCATTTTCATAAGAAAACCCCCAATACTTTGCTGCAATATAAGTGACTGCAAAGATTAGAATGGTTTGTAATGCTAAGGGGATTGCAATCCATAAAATGGTTAACGGATTGTTGATTATCACTCCACCTTTAAATGAAAATAATAGAATCAAAGTGAGTAATAAAGCTACAATAGTAATAGGCGTTAAAAGATGTAAGAACTTTTGCTCAAACCATTCTAGACCTTTATAAGCCACAATCCATTTACGTGAGAAATAGCCTGCAAATAAAGGTAAAGCAACATAAATACTAATGGAAAGTAACAACGCTTGCCAAGGCACTGGCAACTGCCCTACTCCTAATAAAAAACCTCCAATCACGCCAAATAAAAGCAACATAATTAAGGAATTAATAGCAACCATCACTAAAGTATGTCCAGCATTACCATGAGCCAAATACCCCCATACTAATACCATGGCAGTACAAGGCGCTACACCTAGTAAAATACAGCCAGCCAGATAACTACGCCATAATGGCACCGCTAACATTTTAATACCGTCTTCCATTACCACTACGCCTGAGCCATATTGACTTCCAACGGGTAAATCCAGACCAAATGGCATTTTCACCAAATCAATCGCATCAACACCAATAAATTGTTGAAATAACATACCTAGAAAGAAATAAGCAATGGCATACATGGTAAAGGGTTTAATCGCCCAATTGATAATTAAAGTCAGTGATACAGGTTTAATACTTTTACCTGCTTTCACCACTTCAGAAAAATCAATCTTCACCATGATCGGATACATCATAAAAAATAGACAAATCGCGATAGGAATCGAGACTACGGGAGCATCATTAACATTGATACTTATACTATCCAATGTCTTAGCAAATTCTGGCGCATACACACCCAATAAAATCCCAACGCCAATACACAAACCAACCCATAATGTTAGATAACGCTCAAAAAAACCAATATCATGTGTTTTTTCTATCACGCCTTAACCTCATCGACCATGGCATTAAACACAGTCGCTAATTCTTCCCGAGACATAGCTTCTAATGGCAATTCCAGCACTTTATTAATACGCTGCTCTAAGATGCCGTAAGTTTTCTCAAATGCTGCAATTATCTCTTCTTCAGTACCTTTGATATGACCCGGATCAACTAAGCCCCAATGCACTCTTGCCGCCTTGTTTAAATAGACAGGGCAGGTTTCACCATTGGCATTATCACAGACAGTAATCACCACATCCATAGGCTGGTCTTCGAACTCGTCCCATGATTGACTTTTATAGCCATCAACAGGTAATCCATGGCGTTTTAAAGTCGCTAACGCGCCAGTATTTAGCCTCCCAAGTGGATGACTACCTGCTGAAAAGGCTTTGATACGCCCTTCACCTAAATGATTAAATAAAGCCTCACCTAATACACTGCGACATGAATTACCTGTACAAATAACAAAAACGTTTAACATTGGAGTCCTTACTTAAATACTTTAAAAATGGTAGAGCGGACTTCAATCCGCCCTGCAACATATCTACCCACAGCAAGATGATTTTTTCGTTTCAACAGCTGGTGCACAACATGCCGATGAAGTCTCAACATCAGCGGCTGACTTTTCATCATTAAAAGTAGGAATATCTTTCAATGAATGAAAGGATTCCCAAGCAATACCTTGAGGATCAGTTACCCAATGTTTATTAGACTCTACATAACAACACGATGTTGCTTCTTGTGTTTCTATAGCCGATTGAGTGGAATCTAGACACTGCTTAATACCTGCCAATTCTTGCTCATTTTCAGCTTGAATCCCTAAGTGGTCTAAACCTTTCTTATCACTACGGTTAGAAATTGCAAAATTCACCCGAGGATCATCTAGCATCCATTTAGCATACTCATCATGCTTTACAACCGGTTCAGCACCAAACATAGTGCTGTAAAATTCAATATTTTTTTTTAGGTCTTCTACTGAAAGGTGGATATGTAATCTTTTCATTATTATTCCTCTATCATTAAGTAATTATTTAGGAGCGTGTATGGAATAACTTCCCGAAATTAGAAATCGGGAAGTTGTTTCATGCACGTTCCTTAACAACATATAGCTTTTTCTGGCCTGTTATCCATCTGCTGTAAACGCTGAAAATCAACACTAAAAGCTCCCGTTGATTCCACAGCAATAACAGCATCATTTAATAACGGAAAAACCCAATGGGGTAATTCAGGGTTAATTTGATAATAAACCCACTGACCCTCACGACTATCTTGCAATAAACCACATTGCCTTAAAGAAGCCAAATGCCTGGATATTTTAGGTTGTGACAAATCCAATGCTGCCGTTAATTCACAAACACAAAGCTTCCCTTCTTTCTGTAATAAGGTAATACAACGTAAGCGCGTATCATCAGATAAACATTTAAAGAATTGTGAAGGAGACATAATTAACCTTGTTGTTATATACGCATAAGCATATATATAAATCAATAAGAAAACAAGGTTTTGCCTGATCTGGGATGTATAAAAACTTG
>CAZMQH010000219.1:0-3707 GCA_964568245.1 uncultured Methylomarinum sp. | reverse complement strand
CTCGCGACGGTTTCTATTCTCGGACAGCCTCCTAGAGTATACCAAAGCTCATTTTGATAGAGAAAATGGGGTGATGGCAAAGTATGGATTTCCTGTTTTTCATTATCATCAAGGGGAGTATATTGAAGCTTTAAATGGCTTGACGTTAATTGTTCAGCTGTGGACAGAAAAGAAAAAGGTCGAAGGTTTAAAAAAATATGTATCGGTTACTTGGCCTCAATGGTATGTGAATCATATCTCTACTATGGATACAGTTACTTCTGCCTCTATCAAACAAAGTATAATAAACGAATAAAAAATAGAGTTTTAAGACCTTATGATTTTTATTGAATTTTGCAAAAATTGTTCGGGTATGCTTAAATTTATTAAATGTCTAGGTAATCACAGTATTGCTTAGGTCTTTATGCTTCGTACATTCATGGATGTGGAATTTATAGCGAGTTGGTTTTTGTCGATAGCAATGTGCTGAAACAAGCGCATAGCAAGCTACGCAACTGTTTTAGCAACGCAGTCTATCGCAAAAATCAACCGATAGAAATCCGCAATCGTGATTGTGTGAAGTATATGTTGGGTTTTAGTGGTACTGCCTCTCCACTAAACTTAATTATCAATTATTAACGAGGTGTGATTTTGGAGCTTTATATATGAATGGTTTAACTGCGCTTTCTGTCAGTATTGGTGTTTTAGCGGGGCTGGCAACATTTTTGGCTGTAGGGCCGCTTGCAGGTGTGTTTTTTATCTGGGCTTTAACAATTTCTTGGGCTGCTTATTTTGCAATTGGTGGCGATGATGCTGCAGCAAAAAGCGTTGCAATTTGTAGTGTATTTGGTGTGGTTATGGCTTGGTATGCTGCGGTTCAGCTAACAAATATTCCTGCTGATGCTACATTAGGCTTTCCATTTATGGCGGGTATTGTTGTGACAATTTCGGTGATTGTTTCATGTCTTGCGGCAAACCTTAAAGTTCTTTCTTGCATTCCTGCAACAGTATTAGGTTATTCAGCTACTTTTGCATACATGTTACAAACTCCAGATATTTTAAATGCTGATGTTTTATTATCTGCTGGATGGAACAATCCTTTATTGATTATTTCTTTCTCTCTAGTGCTTGGTGTTGGTTTTGGTATTGCATCAGGAAAATTAGCAGCAAAGTGGACTACAATCGAAGGTTAATTGAAAAAAACAGGGGGTGTTTTTAGGCGGCTGTCGGTAATAAATACCCCAAGATTGTGCCATGCATTTGTAGAGACAAGACATGCCTTGTCTCTACTCTTGTTTTGGTAGGGTGGTTTTTTTGTTTTCTAATAAAGTTTAAAGCGGGCTGAAGTCGGCTCTACATCTTTTAATGAGTGCCGTAGTGGGACTCAATATAACGCTCAACCAGTTGTTGAAAATCTTCAGCAATTCTATCGCCTTTTAAGGTAACTGTTTTTTGTCCATCTTCATAAACAGGCGCTACAGGTGTTTCACCTGTTCCCGGTAAACTAATACCAATATTGGCATTTTTACTCTCTCCTGGGCCATTAACCACACAGCCCATAACGGCCACTTCCATTTCTTCAACGCCCTTATACTTCCCTTTCCAAATAGGCATTTGATTGCGCAAGAAAGATTGAATATCTTGAGCAAGTTTTTGGAAATAATCACTGGTCGTTCTACCACATCCAGGACAAGCAATAACCATGGGAGTAAATGAACGAAAGCCCATAGTTTGAAGTAACTCTTGCCCAACAATGACTTCATTGGTTCTATCACCACCAGGCTCTGGTGTTAACGAAATACGAATAGTGTCACCAATACCTTGTTGCATAAGGACCGATAAAGCGGCAGATGATGAGACAATACCTTTAGAACCCATGCCTGCTTCTGTTAAACCTAAATGCAAAGCATAGTCACAGCGATTAGTCAGATCCTGATAGATACTAATTAATTCCTGAACGTTGCTGATTTTACAAGATAAGATGATTTTATCTTTTCCTAAACCATATTCTTGAGCTTTTGCCGCACTTTCTAATGCTGAAATAACAATAGCTTCACGAGTAATAGCAGGAAGTTCCTGAGGCGTGTCTAAAAGCCTATTTTCATCTAATAAACGCATTAAAACGGATTGATCCAAACTGCCACCATTAACACCAATACGAACGGGTTTGTTATATTGGCATGCAAATTCAATCATTTGTTGGAATTGAGGGTCACGATTTTTTCCACGACCTACATTACCAGGATTAATTCTATATTTTGCGAGTGTTTCTGCACATTCAGGATATTTTTCTAATAGTTTATGACCATTAAAATGAAAATCTCCAACAAGAGGAACTGAAAAGCCTTTTTGCACTAATTGGTTATGAATTTCTGGTACAGCTTTAGCCGCTTCTTCAGTATTGACAGTCACCCTAACCAGCTCTGATCCAGCTCTGGATAATTCAATGATTTGTTTGACTGATCCAGGGATATCAGCTGTATCTGTGTTAGTCATAGACTGAACAACGATAGGAGCGCCTCCCCCTACTTTAATATCGCCAACCAAAACTTGGTTAGTTTTTTTTCTTGGGCTAATAGACATGTTATTTTTTCAGTAAATAGAGATATTAAAACTAAACCTCTAGCTCCTAAGGACTGAAGATTGAATAACCTCCCGATTTTGACTTGCCTTCCAACCTCACAGAAGCGCCAATAAAATAGTAACATAGCTTGCTATGCGCTCATTTTATTGACACTCCAGTGAAACTAGAATTCTACGCCAAACTTCTGGATATTATTAAATCCCCAGCCCTAAACTAATTAGGAACTAAGGTGCTATACTTGTTGGATTATACTCCATCCCCGAAAGACATTAAGAGTTAAATTGTGCGAATAAATTATTTTTCTGATCTGCATTTGGAATTTGGGCCTTTGGATATTCCAAATAATGATGCTGATATTGTTGTAGCTGCAGGTGATATTGGTATTTTTAGACAAGGTATTAAATGGCTTAAAAAGCTTAATAAACCCGTTGTATATGTTGCTGGGAATCATGAGTTTTATGGTTGCGAATATAATGAAACATTAAAAATGTTACGTGACGAATGTAAGGGCAGTTCTATTCATTTTCTTGAGAATGATACCTTTATTTATAAAAATATCCGTTTTTTAGGCTGTAGTTTATGGGCTGATCTGTATTTAGAAGGGGATGAAAAAGCTAACGCCTTAGGTAAAGCATTAAATGATTTTAGAAAAATAACCTTTAGTGATGGGCCCTTTAATCAAAAATTATTTAGCGCACTGCATTATTCTTCAAAACAATGGTTGGAAGATGAGTTAGCCAAACCATATAATGGTCAAACAGTCGTTATTACACATCATGCTCCGACTGAATGGAGTTGGGATGATTCTAAAAATAAATTAAAGAAAATTGCCTATTGCACTGATTTAAGGTATTTATTTCATGAATATGAAATAGAAGCTTGGTTTCATGGACATATTCACAGTCCAGGTGATTATAGAATAGCTGGGGCTAGGATACTGAGTAACCCTAGAGGTTATATAGGAAGAAAATCAGTTGAGAATTTTGATCAAAATAAGATTGTTGAAATTTAGAGTTTTTGGTGAAGGGTTAAAACCTGTCAAAAAAATACATGGCTCTATACAAACCTTTAGGTTAAAAATCCAGTAATCCCCTGAGTTATTGTTTTCGGTAGGAGGGGCCTATTGGCCGCGTATGCTCTTGAT
>CAZMQH010000218.1:0-3711 GCA_964568245.1 uncultured Methylomarinum sp. | reverse complement strand
AGACAAGACAAGACAAGACAAGACATGCCTTGTCTCTACTTCTTACCCAAGGTGATTTTGAATGATTGTTTTTCCACTACTCTTAGCCTTCACTTTTATTTAGCAATAAATCACTAACTTCACACTGTGGAGCAAAACCTGAGACAGACTCTTTCAATACAGCCCTCACGCCCTCAAAATCATCATCATTCAATGCTGTAGTTAACACATCGAGCCTATGACTTAAATCTTCCCAAGCAATAACATCTTCTTCAGCCCTCATAATTCGACAATGGGCTGTATCTGACACATTATTGCCAATTAACAATTCCTCATATAGTTTTTCACCAGGTCTCAACCCCGTAAAACTAATTTCAATCTCACCATCAGGATGATTCTCATCCAGTACTTCCAGCCCACTTAAATTAATCATCCTTTTCGCTAAATCAACAATTCGAATAGGCTCTCCCATATCCAAAACAAAAACCTCACCCCCCAAGCCCATAGCACCTGCTTGAATAACTAACTGAGCAGCTTCAGGTATCGTCATAAAATAACGAATAATACGAGAATCAGTTACTGTTACTGGGCCTCCTCGTGCTATTTGCTCTCTAAATAAAGGAATAACCGAACCAGAAGAACCCAATACATTACCGAACCTCACCATGGTAAACCGTGTATTATGATTTTTTTCTAAACTTAGGGCTTGCAAAACTAATTCTGCAAAACGCTTAGTTGCCCCCATGGTATTAGTTGGCCTAACCGCTTTATCAGTTGAGATTAAGACAAAAGTCTCAACCTTAGCTTTAATTGCAGCTTGAGCGATACTAAGCGTTCCAAATACATTGTTTTTAATGGCTTCACAAGAATTTTGCTCCACTAAAGGCACATGCTTGTAAGCCGCAGCATGATAAATAGTTTGCACCTTAAATTTTTCACATACTTTTCTTACTCGCTTTTCATCAGCAACTGAGCCTAGTACAGGAACAATATCAAAACCCAAACATTCTTTTACCTGAGCAAGTGAGTGATTTAGCTCCTTATCAATTGAATACAAGCCAAATTCATTTAACTCAAAAAGAATCAACTTTACTGGCTTTAATTGAATAATTTTCCGACAAATTTCAGAACCTATAGAGCCGCCAGCGCCTGACACCATCACTACTTTCCCCGTTATATTGGCATGGAGTAATGCTTGATTAGGCTCTACTGCATCACGACCTAGTAGATCGGCAATATCAACTTCTTGTAGCTCATCAAATTTAACTTTGCCTTGCGCAATATCAGACATCCTCGGAATTGTTCTTACATGTACAGGATAGGGCTCTAATAGCCGTATAACCTCATGTCTTCGACTTATTTTTGCGGAGGGTATAGCTAGCAATACTTCTGCCACCCCATGCCTTTCTATCAAATAACTTAGGGAAGTCATGGCATAAATCCTTAAACCATTGACCTTTTGTTTTTGCAATGCTTTATCATCATCAATAAATGCAACGGGGTTAAACGCTTTCCCATACCCTAACGCAGAAGCCAGTTGCACTCCCGCATTGCCTGCACCATAAATAACAACTGGCCTAGAACGACAGTCTTGCGCTACTTTTCCACCCAGTTTGGCATAAACATCTGCTAACCACCAGCGAGCAACAAATCGACTTCCCCCAACAAATAACAAAAGAACAAGCCAATTAATAAAAGGAACCGTTCTTGGAACAAGTCCTACATCAGGCCCTAGCAAAAAAACCATAACGGTAAAAACCAAGGCATAAAAAGTGACTGCCTGAAAAATAGTCCATAACGCTCGCCCTCCAATATAGCGAATAATTGCTCGATATAAACCAAATTTTAGAAAAACAGGCACGGCAAGGGCTGGCCCGATAGCAAATACGAATAAAATATTACCTTTGGGTATATACCATTCGCCTAACCGCAAAGAAAATGAAAGCCACAAGCCAGAAATGACAAACAGCATATCTGCTACAATTAATAAACTTGCCTTATTAGAGCGAGAAAGGGTTAGAAACCAATAGGCTAATTTTTTCATTATAATTTCAATATTTCTAATAAATCTAACGCCCTAACCCTCAGAAGTGAAAGAAAAGACTTAGTGTTAAATTTCACATTTCTTTTTCAAAAAGGGAACGATACTCAGATATTACAAGCTCACTAATTTTTTTAGAATCAAAAAACTTACCACAACGTAAATAAGCTTGCGCGCCCATTCTCATCACCAAGTCTTGATTTAAGATCATCTTATCTAAAGCTATCCTTAAGTCATTTACATCTTTAGACTTAACCAACAACCCTGTAACCCCATCTTCAACAGCATCAACAAGCCCAACAATATCGCTACCGACTGTCGGCACAGACATTGCGGCAGCTTCAATCACCACAGTGCCAAAGCCTTCTCTGTAACTAGGTAAGCACAACAAACTTGAAATGGATAAATATTTCTCTGGTGTGCTGGTTTCGCCGATATACTTAATATATTCCAAACGAGTCTCTTGCTTCAAATACCGCTCAACTTCCAACTCTTCACATCGACCAATAAGAATAAGCTGAAGATTATTATGAATTTTTTTAAGCTGCCGTACCGCATCTAACAATTCAAATACGCCTTTATCTCGACTCAACCGCCCAACAAAACTAATCACAAAGTCACCACTTAATATACCTAATTCATCAAGTAAACTCTGCTTACAATGTCGCCATTTTTTTATGCTAAACCTATCCAGATCAACACCAGCCAAAGACCCCTTACCAAGAACCTTTATTGTTTGATTATTACCAACACCAAAACTATTCAAGTAATCCCGCTGACTATAACTATCCGCATAGCATTGAGTATTTAGCCATACAATACATTTATCCATGAAGCTCAAAACTTTTTTAGATATTCCAGTTTTTGTAGCCCAAGTCTGGCCTGTAAAGGTATGAATCCTAACGGTAACCCCCGCCATTTTTGCTGCTATTGCACAAAGCAACCCGGCTTTAGGCGTTGTAGAGTGTACGACATCAAATTTATATCTCTTAAAAAGGCAATATAGCCTATATAAAGAAACAAAATCCTTTAACGGAGCAGGTTGCCGAATAATATTTAAAGGGACACACTTCAACCCTTTCACATTTTCCAGCCCAGCCCAGCCACTTTCTGCTGAGGAAATTGCAGTAACATCAAAGCCAGATTCCAACAAATCACATATTTGTTTCTTGAGTTGAAAGTCCAAAAAAAATGGCACAGTCGAAACCCTTGCAATTTTCAATTGTTTATTTACTGTCACTATTTAGCTATTCCATTAAAAGTCATGAACAAAAAAATACTTGGGGCAAACAGTATTATGACAGGTAGAAAAGAGCCCCTCTTTTTTTTCCAAAAAACCATTCCATTAACACTATAAGCCATCAATATAGATAAAAAAAGCCATGCAGTATAAGCATATCGATTTGAGAAGTTTGCAAAGCCAAAAAGAAGGAAAGGAATAATTAACAAAAGATACACTTTGATCAACGCCATTAACGTAACAACTCGTTCAAACTGATCAAAAAAACACCGACAGCCCAAAGCAAAAAAAACACCGACCCAAGAAAAAACCAAAAAATCATACCTAACACCTGCGCGGTAGTTCACGTCATTTCTGTAACCAGCAACCCTTTCATATAAAGTAACATCTAATACTTCAGAAACCCACAAAAGAAGATTATCCGAGAAACTCATAGCATAAACAGCAGATA
>CAZMQH010000217.1:0-3713 GCA_964568245.1 uncultured Methylomarinum sp. | reverse complement strand
CTCTTTCCATTTTATAGAACAGCCAATACTAGCAATCTGCTCTTTTGGCCCATGCCCCGTTTGAGCCACTTGTTTCATCGCATCAAATAAATCTCGTTTTACATCATCTGCCGCTGTTTGTTTTTTACTGGCATCTAGCCGACCTCTGTATTGCAATTCAAGGCGTGAATTGTAGCCAAAAAAATCAGGTGTACAAACTGCACCGTATTGTTTAGCGATCTCTTGGTTTTCATCTAATAAATAAGGAAAGTCAAAATTTAGCTCTTTTGCCAAAAGTTGCATGTTTTCAAAAGAATCTTCTGGATAATTAACTATATCATTTGAAGAGATGGCTACGGTTGCAATACCCAGTGTTTTAAGTTCGGCTGTATCACGTAATAAGCGCTGGTGAATGGCTTTTACATAAGGGCAGTGGTTACAGATGAACATGACTAATAAGCCTTTTTTACCGATACATTTTTCTAATGTCCAGCGCTGCCCATCTGTACCGGGAAGGTTAAAATTAATCGCTTTTGCGCCAAAGTCACAAACGGGGGGATTTAAAGAAACCATATTTCACCTGTGTATTGCTATATTTAAGCTATATTTAAAACTTATAGCACTAATTATTAAATGAATTCTAATGTACAGTAAATTACGACTTTTTTGTATGTGTTTTTTATGTTGCAGTCTCTGTACGGTTGCTTATGCAAAGAATAAAAAATCATCTGAACTCATTGAGTTACAAGTTCTTATTGATGTTTCGGGGAGTATGAAAAAAAATGATCCCAAAAATTTAAGAATTCCTGCGATTAAGTTATTGATTAATTTACTGCCTAAAGGGACCAAAGTGGGGATTTGGTTATTTGCGGAAAATACTACACAGCTGGTTAAAACGGGAATTGTTAATAATCGATGGAAAAAGACGGCCTTATTAAAAATTAACAGGATTCATTCGAGAGGGTTGTTTACTGATATTGAAGCGGGTATTCACCAGGCAAGCGACGATTGGTTTAAATCAAATGAGAAAAATAATCGACATTTGATTTTACTGACAGATGGTATGGTCGATATATCAAAAGATATTATGCAAAGTGCCGAGTCCAGAGCACGAGTGATGACTGAGCAGATACTTCAACTACAACAGGCGGGTGTTAAAGTACAAACTATTGCGTTATCAAATGAAGTAGATATTGAATTGCTCAATAAATTAGCATTGGATACAGGTGGTTGGTTTGAAACTGCGTTATCGGCAGATCAATTACAGAAAGCTTTTTTTAAACTATTTAAGCAGGCCGTGCCACAAGATACTGTGCCACTTGAGGGTAATTCTTTTACTATTGATAAATCTATTAAGGAGTTTTCAGTCCTTATTTTTAAAGAACCTGGAAGTGCCGAGGCTCAGTTAATTACCCCCAGAGGAAAGAAGCTGATCAGCAAGCGTAAGAGCAGAAACATCTCTTGGGTTAGTGAAAAAAATTATGATTTAGTAACCGTTAAAAATCCAAGAGCAGGGGTATGGAAAATTATTGCAAAGGTGGACCCTGAAAATCAGGTGATGATCGTTACTGATTTAAAGTTTGAGATTGATGAAATACCGAATCATATTTTAATTAATGAGGATGTTAATGTTAATGGTTATTTTACAAACCATCAACAACTGGTGAGCAAACAAAGGTTCTTAGATTTAATGGATATATCCGTTAAATTAGAGGGTGGTCAGAAATGGAAAATGTCTGCTGTTTCAGGGAAACAAGGGCTTTTTAGTAAAACATTGGGAACGGAATTAAAAAAAGGCAGGCATACTTTAAAAATTGTTGCTGATGGAAAAACCTTTAAACGAGAAATTAGCAAAACAATTGAAGTGATTGAAAGCCTGATTGCAGTGGAAAAACAGGTTGATAGAGCAGCGCGAAGGGTGGTAATTAAGTTAATTCCCAATCGTTTAGCTATAAATACCGAGATGATATCAATTGAAGCGAGTATCAGTCAATTAGGTAAGCAGACAATAATAGAAATGATTGAGAAAAAGGAGGGTCAATGGAAACTGCTAGTTTCACAGCCTAAACTAGGCCATAAAATGGTTAATTTTTCTATCATAGCCAATACTCCAGAAGGTCAATCAATTACACCTACTATTCTTCCTATCATTATTGACAGGCGTTTATTTGCCGCTCCTAAGCCTAAGGTATCCGTTATTAAGAAGGATGAGAAAAAACTGGATGCTACAAAAATTGAAAAAACCTCTGAAGAGGAGAAAGGTGAAGATCTGGATGATGAAGAATTGCCAGAGCTTGAACCTGTTAATTGGCTGAAAACCTCGATTATTGTTGTCATCATTAATATTTTACTTATTGCGGCTGGTTTTTTTGGATATAAGTTTATAAAAAAACAGGCAGTGGATAGCCAAGAAGCATTATTAAGTAGGTTAGATTGATGATAGAGCTAGATTCACTCATTGTTGTTTTTATGCTGGAAGCATCTCTGGCTCTTTTTTTATTAATTATAGCGCTATTTTTATTTAGAAAAAACAACCGTAAAGGGGAGCTAGTTGTATCAGCTAAAGTAATAGAAAAATTACAAGATACAGAAAATATTAAAGCAAAAAAGTTGAACGCTTTGTTTTCGACTCATTGTGATCTTGATGCAAATGCATTAAATGAATTATTGGGAGAGATTAAGTCTAGCGAAAGGACTTTATATCAGCAAATAATTCGAATCTATTTAACTAAAGATGCCAAGTCTTTAAACAAGATTGACCAACATATTGAAAATCTTGCTGAACCTTATTGTAAGGTTTTAACGTATTCATCTGGGGGGGCAGAAAAGGAAAAGCAGTATGAGGAAAAGTTGCAACAATTAATGGGAGAAAATGAGAGGCTGGGAGAGCAATTGACTATTGCAATGACGACGATGGATGAGATTTCAGCTGAATATACGCGTGTATTTAGTGGCACTCAAACGGAGTTGGAATTGGAAAATAGTAGTAAAAAAATGTTTAATATCTTTCAACAGGCTGGACAAGCAATGAATGGAACAGTAGAAGAGGGCTAAGTCATGATGAGCGCAGCAACGAGTATATTGATACTTGAAATAGCGGTAGTGCTATTAGTGATAGTGTGTGTTTTGGTTTTTTTAGAGTGGAAGCGCAGAAAAAAATCAGCTCAAGAGTTTGAACAATTATTAGAAGCTGTGACTGACCAGCAAGATCAAAGGAAGAAGAAGTTAATTCAGTTGTTGGTGGATGATTATGCACTTGATGCCGCTAAAGCAATAGAATCTTCTGAATATATGCTTGAAGCGGAAAAGCAATTTATACAGCAGTTTACCAAGCAGCAATTGGAGAAAACGACGGTAGCCGATTCTTATGGGAATTTATGTGAATTGCTGGATCAATATTTATACTTTATTCCAAAGATACCCGCACAGGATGAAAGTGTTGAAGAGGTTGAGGCTATTGAAACTGAAGAGGAAAGTTTAGAACCTGAAACCCCTGAAGATTCTGGAAAACAAGAAACTGAAGAAGAGGGAAAGACTGAACCAGCTAGTGAAATAACAGAAAATGAAACGGATGCTCAGGAAGGTGCAACCGCAGAAGCTGAGCCTGATTGGGGGGAAGCATTTTCTGAATCAGGGGATGAAATGGATGAAGCTGTTAAGCAAGGATATGAGGAAGAAGCCAAGAAGGAATAGCTGTGATTTTTATCGCAACGCTTTTAAGTTGAGCTTTGTAG
>CAZMQH010000216.1:0-3725 GCA_964568245.1 uncultured Methylomarinum sp. | reverse complement strand
ACGGGCTAAAGCCTTATGCTTATCTTAAACAGGTTCTCACAGCTTTACCTTAGGGAGGCAGTAACAAATAATATACCCACCTCTCTTGTCTTTTTATCCCTCCTTGGCTCTTCTCAATCGGCACATAGAATGACTATGCTTCTCTTGAGAAGAGCCAAGGAGAAATAAAAATCCTGCGAGATCTAGGTACATTATTTATTACTGACTCCCTTATGCCAAAGCCGTTGAAAATACTGAAGCTTTGCTGCTTTGGAATATTAAAAAAACAGAGACTGTTAAATAGGGCAAGTACGTGCTTTATGCGTTCTCTGGTGGTGAGGTTAGTGTCACGGATACATTTATTAGGGGAACACTGATGCGGAATATACTGATTTTGTCGAGAGTAAGCCACTAAAACAGGTGCGAAGCATGTTTAAACAGGCATAAAAAAGCCCGCATATAGCGGGCCTCGCGTTCAATGATTTTTCTTATTATTATTGTTTTTACGCCTATGTCTTTAGGACAAAGTTTATCGAGCAGTTACTAATATTATTATTATTTTTATATTAGCCATACAGGCCGCTTCCCTCCACGAAGAAGATGTTTAAAGTTGAAAACATCTTCAAGCTGGGTAAAGTATATATCATCAAAAAGTGTGATGTCCATCAAATAAAATGATTGTGAAATAAAAAAAGGCAGAGAGGAAAAACCCATATTAAATACAGAGGTTTATAGAAATCCAAGCATTAATTTGTTTTTATTAACAGGTGTTGGCTAACTTTTTGCATTAGAAACCGCTGTTATTTTTTATTTATTCAGTTTGCGTTCATTTTCTTCGTTTATAAAAAAAGATAGACGGTCATTAAGAATGGCTTGTAAATAAAAATTGATTCCCTTGGCCTTTTTAGCTAATTTAATTTGTAAAATGGCAAATGAAGTATACCCAGCAGCATAGTAATATTCTGCGAGGTAACGATGAGATTCGGCATCTTGGTTTAAATCTGCATAACTCTGAGCAAGTAATTCAAAATATAAGGGCTGTTTTTTAAAACTATAATTGAGGGTCTCTAAAATAGCCTTAGCTTGAGCTGGCTTTTTAGCTTTTAATAAAGTGCTGATATATTCGATTTTTATCGAGTTATTACTAGGGAAGCGGGAAAGGGCATTTTTAAACAATACCAGTGCTTTTTTGTAGGCGTGTGATTTAAGTGCAGTATAGGCAAGACCATAAGCATACTGAGGTTGATCTGGGTATTGTTTTGTTAATTTTTGGAATATTCTTTCTGCATCAATATGATTTTGTTTTTCTATTTGAATTAAAGCGATACCATATTGGACAATAGCTCTTTGGTTTCTAGTGCCTTGATGTTCTCTGGCTTTAAAGTGTTTTAATGTTTCATCTTGATTAGATGAAGTGATAACTCTCAGTTTGGCTTTTGTTAATAAGTACCCTTGAGAGTCAGGATATTGTTTATAAGGATATTTATTTGATCGTCCTCTGGTGTCGGAGATACGAGAAACAGAGACGGGATGAGTCCGTAAGAATTCAGGAATGTTTTGACCATAGTATCGACTAGACTGTTGTAATTTTTCAAAGAATGTCGGCATACTTCTGGGATTGTAACTTGATTTTGCCAATGTTTTCATGCCAACGCGATCCGCTTCTTTTTCATTATCACGGGTAAAATCAATTTGAAATTGAATGCTCCCTGCCTGTATAGCAATTAAAGCGGCTTGAGCAGCAGCAGGTGATTGAGTCCCAATTAATATAGCGGCTAGTGTTGCAGCTGCAGTAGGAATAGATAAGCGGTTAGCTGCTTCAAATGCACGATATAAATGACGCTGAGTAATATGAGCGATCTCATGGGCCATAACTGAAGCAAGCTCACTTTCTGAGTCTGTTAGTAATAGTAAACCAGAATTAATGCCTATATAGCCTCCAGGGCCAGCAAAGGCATTGATTTGTTTATCTAACACCACAAAAAAATGATAGGGATTTGAGGGGCTATCACTGTTAATTACTAGTTTTTGTCCTATAGATTGAATATAGTCGTGTATTTCATTGTCTTGGTTGATTTTTATTTGTCTATGTAAACTGCGGAAGAAAGCGTCACCTAATTCTTTTTCCTGAACAGGTGAAATTAATGTACCAGAGGAGTCGCCAAGGTCTGGTAATTCAATATTTTCTATTTCAGTGGCTAGTGATAGGGGAAAATACAAAAGAGCCAGAATGAGAATAAAGGTTTTAGGTGTAAATAACATATCGCCTAGACTTAAAAAGAAATATTTGGTTCAAAATATTCAAGCATTATAGAATAAATAGCGGCTTAAATTTAATCGCCAGCAATTATAACTTTCTAGTGATATTAAAATGAAATATGCAATACAAATTAATGCCAGTCCAAATAACTCAGATGCAGGTTATTCAGCCTATCAGTTTATTAAAACTGCATTAAAAAAAGATCATGAAATATTTAGGGTGTTTTTTTATCAAGAGGGTATTTACCATGCATTTAAATATTCAACGCCACCGGATGATGAATTACAAATGACAAAAAAATGGACTGATTTAGCAGCAGAGCAGGGGATTGACCTAGTTGTTTGTATATCAGCAGCACAGCGACGAGGATTGTTATGCAATGATGAAGCTAAACGACAAGGAAAAGAAGAGCAAGACCTAGCGGAAGGCTTTCGAATTTCAGGGTTAGGGCAATTATTGGAATCTGCATTGCTTGCTGATCGTTTTATTGAATTTGGTTAAAGCAAGGAGCTGTCATGAAAAAATTTTTATTTATTATGCGTCGTCCACCGTTTGATGGTATTCAGCTACAAGAGCGATTGGATGTAATTTTAACCACCGCCGCTTTTGACCAACAAGTGGCACTATTGTTTTTAGATGATGGTGTGTTCCAGCTTAAAAAAGGACAGCAGCCTGAAAAGCAAGGTTTAAAAGATACTACTTCAATCTTTAATGCCTTAGAAATTTATGATGTTAATGATATTTATACGGAAGCTGAATCATTACAAGAACGAGGCTTAAAACCTGGAGATTTAAGTTTGCCAGTGAAAGAGTTTTATCGAAAAGATATTAATCAATTGATGCAGCAGTACGATATTATTATTTAATAATGGGCTTTGAAGTCCAATGGTACGAAAACGTACGCTAAGGAGTTTTATTGTTTTCTGAAGGCTGATTTAGTGGTCTAAGTGTCAGGTTTCACTACGTTGTACCATGATTTTTTAAAAGATCAGCTCGAAACATATCGGGGGATTTTATAAAAATTTCTGGGTTTATTCTATACCAACATTGGACAGCTTCAAAGGGTGTTCTAACCTTTAATTCTCTTTTTAAGCTCCCATGCCTTCGGTTAACGTTGTAATACACCAAGAACTTATCTAAATCGGCTTTTAATTCGGTCTCATTTTTATAAGTTAAGGCTTTAATCGTAGCACCTTTGATTGTTCCGTTAACTCGTTCAACCATTCCGTTGGTTTTTGGTGTGGCGGGAGCTGTTAACCTATGATCAATATGACCTTCAATACAAGCCATATCAAACTGATGATTTCCACTGGCTTTATTTTTTCTATTAGTAAAGTAACAGTGTGTTTGTAAACTTTACGCCTGCTGTTAGTAAAACGGCGATGAAATCAATGAGACGAAAGATTCGAGTATTGCGTGTGCGATCACGTACTGTCATGAGTCTAGGAGGCCGTCCGAGAATAGAAAACCTGCTACGGAAAAAGCC
>CAZMQH010000215.1:0-3739 GCA_964568245.1 uncultured Methylomarinum sp. | reverse complement strand
ACGCAGCGCGTGGGAACTAGTAAAATATTATACGAATTCAGGAGTAATAAAAAAGGTAACTACGCAGTATATTTTATAAAAGCAATTGATTTTTTTGTCATTTCGACCAGCGGAAGAAACCTTAAACGTTCAGAAATGCTACAAGCCGTCAGACTCCTCCCGCTGGCCGGAATGATAAAATAAGCGAAGTAGTTACTAAAAAGTTTTATTAAAAAATAGTACCTTTGTACAATAGATAAAAACAAAATATTAGCTAAACTGTTAATTAAGTTGTATTTTTATAAAAAACCCTATAGAGTCATAAAATATTATCAAATAATTGATATTACAGAGCAATTAAAGTAAATGTTTGAGGGTGAAGGAATGCAAGTTTCTTTCCTTGAAGATGAAGTGCAAGCTTTAAATGCTGTAGAAAAATTCAGCCTACAGTCATTTTACTCGGTTACAATTTAAGAAAGATAGAGGCGCATAGCTAGATCCAATTACTTTTGAAGGTGAGTAGTAACAGCAAAATAGTCGTTATTGCAAATGAGCTCAGTGACAATGAAATATTGGCTTGTCTTAGGGAGTCAGTAATAAATAATGTACCTAGATCTCGCAGGATTTTTATTTCTCCTTGGCTCTTCTCAAGAGAAGCATAGTCATTCTATGTGCCGATTGAGAAGAGCCAAGGAGGGATAAAAAGACAAGAGAGGTGGGTATATTATTTGTTACTGCCTCCCTTAATGGTTGGAGCAAAAGGCTATCAGAACATAAAGCAAGTGAATGAATATGCAGTGAAGATAGTTAAAGTGATTGATGCAGATGAGGCATGGATTACTCGGCGAATGGTTGAAAAGCTCTTAATTTATATTTTTTATATCAGAAAAGGAAAATGTCATGGCAAGCTCTGGGGTAATAAAATCAGTTACTAGCGATGTTAAAGCTATCGATGTCGATGGAAAAGGACGACTTTTGCATGTAGGTGATACCGTATTATTAAATGAAACAATAATCACGGGTAATGCTGGAGCTGTTTCTATATGGTTTGCTGATGGGACTAAATTAGGCTTAGAGCAAAATTCTAATACCCTATTAAATGATGATTATTTTAATCAAGGGTTAGCTGAATCGTTAAAAAGCCCTATTTCAAGTGCTGCTGAAGATGAAGTGGCCGCTATTCAACAAGCCATAGCCAAGGATGAATCATTTGACCCTTCTAAATTAGAAGCGCCGGCAGCAGGGGGTGAGGCTGGAGAAGTTGGTGGTGGTGGAAGTCATTCTGCTATAGAAATTGACTATTTAAACCCTCAGATGACACCTGATAGTGGTTTTAATACCGTGGGCATTAATAGTGGCGATCAGGTTTTTCTAGACCTAACCTCTCAAGAGTTGATCTTACAGCCTGGAATAAATAATATTATTGATGATAGCGATGCAACTGGCCCAATAGATTCTGGACCTGCCGTGCAGATAACAGATCATAATGGTCTGGGTATAGGTGATAATGAGATTGTAGAAGGGTCTACAACAGCGGTAACAGGTGATTTTGTTTTATCAGCATCAGAAGGTGTTTCCTTTATTACTGTCGGAGGTGTAGTTATTTCTGAAGCTGATTTGTTGGCAAGTGGCAGCTTGGCCGTTGATATTACAACGGCTGATGGGGCTGTGTTAAGCATTGATGGTTTTGACCCAGCGACAGGAACGGTTAATTATAGTTATGTGCCAGAAGTGGGAGCTCAAGATCACTCTGCTGGGGATGAAAGTATTGTTGATCAATTTGATATTACCGTGACTGATGATAATAATGTAACTTCAAATACAGCTGTGCTTGATATTTTAATACTGGATACAGTGCCCGAGGCTATTGATAATTTTGAAACGCTCTCTCAAAACCAGGAACAGTTGATTGATAATGTCATTACTAATGCTCGAAATGATGGAGATAATGCGGCAGATGATTCAGTAGGGGTTGATGGTGCAAAGTTGCAAACGGTTTCATTTGCTGGTGATACTAAAAGTTTTCTAAATGCAGGTGATCTAATTGATATAAGTGGTGATGATTTTATTCAGTTTGATACAGGTAATGGTTCACTCTATATACAAGATACTGGGCAGTATTGGTATCAAAATACAACGATTGGTGGCCAGGTTGAAACAACAGATACCTTTGGATATCAGTTGATTGATGGCGATGGTGATTTAAGTGCTGCGAATTTAACGATTACTCAAGTTCTTGGGGATACTAATTCGGGTGAAATTTTTATATAAGCGATTATAAAAATAACATGTTTATTGGGTAACTGACAGGATATTGAGCGAACAATAGAGGAGTAATGAGAATGTTTAATTATAAAATGGTATTTGTATTAATGCTTATAAATGCCAGCCAAGTTAATGCGGTTGTTCTTACGGGTGATGTTACAGGAGTATTTTCAGAAGATAGTGCGTTGATTGAGTGGGGTGTTAAAAAAAATCTTTTTTCAGGAAGCAAATCCTTTTTAGCTTATGAAAGCAATGATAGTTTTTCAGTGGCTGCTAGTGCGCCGTTTAAAATTGGAGCTCTAACTTATAACAATACTGAAATTACCGAGACTTCATCCTATGCAATAACAGTGATGGATAAAAGTTTTGATGTTGGGATAGCACTTACTAACCCTTCTGGAAGCAGTTATTTTTTTAATTTTGATATTACTATAAACGAAACTAATAACAGCGAAGCTGACTCAGCTGATAAATTAACATTAATACCAGCTGATAATTTTACGCCTACTTTTGTTTTTAATGGTCAAGAATATGTTTTTGAATTATTAGGGTTTGACGATGGATTAGGAGGGTTTGATAATTATTTTGTACAAGAAGAAAACGTTAGTTCATCAGGCGATCTTTACGCAAAGATTTCAATTGTTCCCGTTCCCCCAGCATTTTGGTTATTTATGACAGCATTAACTGGTTTTTTTCTATCAAGTAACAGAAAGTGGAGTTAATTGTTTAAACAGATATAAATACAAAAAAGGCTACTTCGGTAGCCTTTTTTTATAGACGGACTTATCAAAGAGTATTGGAGATAGTATGGATTATCCAAAGATAAAACATCATAGTGCGGTAAATGGAGTGACAAGCTCTTGCCATGAATGACAAGTCGACCCGTATAATTCAATATTAATTGACTGCGGATTATTCCAAGGGGCTGAAACCTCAGCTAAAGGGTCTAGTTTTGATAAATTAAATATTGAATTCCCCGTTAAACCGATTAAAGCATTAATTGTGACACATTGTCATATTGACCATGTAGGCCGTATCCCATTATTTAATGGCTGCAGGTTTTGATGGGCCTATTTATTGTACGGAATTTTCAGCGTAATTATTACCCTTGGTTTTAGAAAATGCGGTGAAAATTGGTTATTATTAAAAATAAACAGCTGATTAATAAGTTCTTAAAAGTACTGTAAAATAAAATTGTTGCAGCGGCTTGTGGAAAGTGGTAGGCATACAGCTGATGGGAATCGAGCAGCAGCTAAAAATAAAATTTAAACCAGCAGGGCATATTCTTGGCTCAGTTGATATAGAATGTGATGTAATCAACAATATATTACTTTTTCTGGAGATTTGGAAGGGTCTTATATACGCCTTTATTGCCTAATCCAAGATCACCTCCATTAATAGTCATCAAGAACATATTACAACGGTTGAGTATTTAAAGAAAACAGCCAGACCTTGTGTTGTAATAGTAGCCAGTAGAATGTGTGCAGAGGGCGGA
>CAZMQH010000214.1:0-3749 GCA_964568245.1 uncultured Methylomarinum sp. | reverse complement strand
TAAGGACATGAAATGACTAAAGAAGAGCTTAAGTACCTAAGAATATTAACGTCCCATAGTGCTAGCCGTATTATATCTCTGGGCTGTAGAAACAAGGCATGCCTTGCCTCTACCTTCAACCTCTTCATATTCTTCATGGTGCAAAAATTTCTATTATCCTAGAAAAAGCAGTTGAGCATGGATTTTGTGGGAAATCTGGGCGAAAAAGGCAAAGAATAGCTCGCAGATAATGGCCGTAGTCCTTATCAAGAGCTATTCTGCAGAATTTTTCGTCCAGATTTTTCACAAAACCATGAAGCGATTTTATCTCACCAAGTGGGTGATAAATAACCTAGATATATGTAACATACAATGACTTACACGAAAATCTAGCGTTCAACTGCTTATTCTAGGATTATGCCTTTTTAAACAAAGCAATCGACTCTACATGCCCCGTTTGAGGGAACATATCCATCACACCAGCTTTAACTAATTTATAGCCCATATCATTAACTAAAATACCCGCATCTCTCGCTAAAGTTGAAGGATTACAAGAAACATACATAATTAAATCAGGATTCCAATGTTTTAAATTATGTAATACCTCGGACGCGCCTGCCCTAGAGGGGTCTATCATCACTTTATTAAACTTCTGTCTAGCCCAGGCTTGTCCACTGACGTCTTTACTTAAATCAGCCACATGAAATTCTACATTTTCCATGTTATTCAATTTAGCATTTTCTTTGGCATGGTTGACTAAGGGCAGGTCACCCTCAACACCCACGACAAGCCCTGCTTTAGTTGCCATAGATAAGGTAAAGTTACCCAAGCCACAAAACAAATCTAAAACATTGTCATTTTCATTTAAATCCAACGCTTCAATCACCCGCGTGATCATTTTTTTGTTTATCTCATAATTAACCTGAGTAAACATGGCTGGTTTAAAATTAAATTTTATGCCTTGTTCAGCTAGCTCATAAAAAGGAATAACTTCAGGCTCGCCATCAATCGGCACAATTGTATCAGGGCCTTTTGACTGCAAACACATACTAATATTATGCTTGTGGCCAAACTCTCGCATACGTTCTTTATCTTCTGCCGTTGGCGGCTCTAAAACTCTAAAGGCCAACACACAGTCTTCGTCACCAATCGCCACTTCAATTTGTGGGATTTTATCTTTAATGGTTAATCCACCGATCATTTCAGACAGATCCATTAACTTTTCACCCACGATAGGATGCATCACTTTACAGCTTTCAATCTCTGCTAAAAATGGATTTCTGCGCTCTCTAAAACCAACTAATACTCGCCCTTTTTTAGCGACATATTTAACACCCATTCTGGCTTTTCTACGATACCCCCAATGCGACCCCGTTAAAGGCTCCCAAATTTGTGGGATTTCAATTTTACCAATTCGATTAAACTGCTCAACTAATAAGCCTTGTTTAATTTTAATCTGCTCTTCGTCTTTTACATGCTGAAAACTACAGCCGCCACAACGCCCAAAATGCTCACATTTTGGATCAGTACGAAATTCTGACCGCGTTAATAATTTATCAACCTTACCTTCGGCATAATCCCTTCGACTATCCGTATAAATAAATTCAACCTGTTCACCAGGTAATGCCTCATCAATAAAAACAACTTTACCATCAACATGAGCAACTCCTCGGCCATCATGTGCTAAAGACTCAATAGTGACGGCTACAGCTGCCTCAGGTAACTTTTTCTTTCTGCTTCTTCTACGTGCCATGTTTATTTTTGTTTCCAACTACCATTTGAAGATTGATACCACCAGCCTGACTAAGCATGCCTCACCCAGCGAGTAGCAAAGGTTGATTTAATTTGTGCAAACCAATCAGGATGTCCATTTCCATAGGCTATAGCTTGATAAAGCCTTTGTCTATCAGCATTTTCAGCCGCTATTAATTTATTTACTTTTTTTCTGTTTTTTAGAGAAGCCTTCCTATTCATTACCCAAACAACATGCCAAGGTAAATCTCATGATTAACAATGACATGGTTAATGGAAATAATATAAATTGCTGGGGTAAAAATAAACTAATTATCACACACGCCATAATGATAAGTGGATTAAATCGGCCAGTATCTGAAAGCCACTCTAACCAATCTAACGCATCGGGGTCTATTCGCTCACGCTTGGTAATAAAAACCAAAGAAAATAAGGCCGTAATAAATGCAAAATAAGTGGGGTACAAATAAAACAAAGGAGAGCCCTCTCTAAAAAAGTCAGGCCAATAAGAAAACCAAACCAATAATGCCCCTACAGCAAAAAGATCGTAACGTATCCTATAGTTAATTTTTTTAAATTTTACCCATGCCATTACAAAACCACATAACAGCAAAATCGCCCCTATATAAATAAAATAATCAGATAAAAACATTGTTCGAAATGTACTGTCATCATTCAAAAAGAAAACTATACACAAATTTAATAAAATAAATAGATACATACATACATTACCTAAAACTCAGAATTTTTTAAAGAAATAAAGAACAATCATAAGCTTAAGTGACAGTCTTTATACACAACAACATTTCATCCTTACAACTGACACTAGCTAAGTTATTGATTATTGGTAATTAGCCCCCCCAAAAAACCATAAGTCATTGTTATTATAAAATAAAAACCTAATGTCTAAAAAAAATACAATTTAAGCTGAAGCTAGAAAATATGAGCTTTTGAGCTAGTTACCATACTGTTATACACAGAGTTATCCACAGATTTTGTGGATAACGTCCATAGGTTATTGATTATTCCTTGAACAGCTAAAGTCAAGCTGAAATAAACATTTATTCTTCTAAAAAATGCCCACAATATTTACAATATTCAGCATCGGTATCATGCCCTATTTTTCCACAATCGCCACAAGCTTTATTACTGATTTTTCCTGGATGGTACGTTTTAATTAATTCTGCGCTGTAAATCCCTGTCGGTACTGCAATAATGCCATAACCCATAATCATAATAAAAGAAGCAATTGATTGCCCTAAAGGGGTTTGAGGAGCAATATCGCCATACCCTACGGTGGTTAATGTCACCATTGCCCAATACATTGCTTTTGGAATACTGGTAAAACCTGACTCACTGCCTTCAACAACGTACATAAATGAGCCAAACACAACCACTAAGGTCAAAATGGTATAAAGAAACACAATGATTTTTCGAGAGCTTTTCTTTAAAGCCCCCATTAATACTTGCGCCTCTCCCATATAGGCCGTTAACTTTAATACCCGAAAAATGCGTAACAGCCGCAAAATGCGTATAACCAGCATGTATTTTATGGTTGGAATAAGTAAACTGAGATACGTTGGAATAATGGATAAAAAATCCACAACCCCAAAAAAACTTCGTGCATATAAACCAGGGCGGTGTACAGAAACAAGGCGTAGGCAGTACTCAAGAGTAAATAAAATAGTAAAAAACCATTCTAAATAGAAAAACAATTCACTGTATTGCAACTGCAGTTCAACTACACTCCCCAGCATTACTACAATAACACTGCAAATAATACTGATAATTAAAACAATATCAAAGAGTTTGCCCCACTTGGTTTCGGAACCAAAAATAACTTCTTTGACAGATTCTCGCCATGGGCTCATTTGCCCTTGTTCTGTCTGCTCGATTAGCTGATTTTCATCTTTACGCATTCTACAACCCACTACATTGATCTTATCTTTTATATCAGTATTTAGCCTAGGAGGCTGTCCGAGAATAGAAAACCTGCTACGGAAAAAGCCCTTTTGGCC
>CAZMQH010000213.1:0-3771 GCA_964568245.1 uncultured Methylomarinum sp. | reverse complement strand
TTGGTCATGATTATCAGATAAATGGATTGGGCGTCGTAAATTTCTCTGGTTCATGAAACCAATCATTATCGACAATATCGATTTGGTACTTTTTAGCTAAAGATTGACAATATTCAAGACGCACTTCATTTGAGAGTCGAGTGCAATCTAGTATATAGGTGAAAGTAGGAAAAAGGTAAAAGTGTGGGCTAGCATAGATCATTAAACTTAGAAATTTATATTGCTCGGCAGGTTCATTAAAACCATAAGAAATTGCTTTCTCGATAGCATAAGCAATCATTTCATTGTCTAACATGTCTGCTGATGTAGGATCATACTCTTGTGTCAAAGCCATTAAATATGCGGGAACAACCTGAAAAGCAGCATTAATAATGACTTCCAAAGCCTCCGGGTGAACCGGTTTATTGAGATGTGGAAATATGCTAGCGTTAAACTCAGGGTAGTGTAACAGCCACTCTTCAAAATAAGCAGATTCTTTTTTCCATGAAAACACCTTGTTGAGATAACTCAAAACATTGGAATTAACAATAAGGGCACCCGATGTTTCAGCACTTCTATTAGCCGATGAAATTAAAGAAAATAAAATCTTAGACACTTTAGATCTAAAAATATCATCGGCCATTGAGGGGGGTAATTCAATGTAGTTCCAGTCTTTGGGTAAGGTACATTTTTGTGGCTCGTTAAGAGTGTGCCTTACTTGTAGCATTAACTTGTCCCAATCCTGTTGTTGCTCAAAAGGCAGTTTTTCTTCTTCAATTGTTGATTCTTCTGATGTTTCGGTGCTATTGCTAGGCTGTACGAGCGTTTCAACTTTTTCAGTTTCATCAATAGAGATAGCATGAGACTGTCTAGCTTCCACTTCTGCTGTCTTTGTCACATAGTTATAACCATTTAAGCCTTTTACTGGCTCAATAAACCAATCATCAGAGGCAATGACATCCCACTCATTAATGTTTGAAGCTAAGCGAGTGTATTCATTAATTCGTGCGGTTATATTTTTGAAGTTATTATTGGAATAATAAAGTTCACTGTCTTCTATTTCTACTATCCCACGATAGAGGTAAAAATGTGGGCCTACTAACCACATTAAATTGATGAATTGATACATGGCAACATCAAATCCGTATGCAGAAGCTCGGTTTAAACCATAGAGGATACGTCGTCTAAGTGTAAAGTCATCTAGATTTTCATAATCAACGCCTTTGTGCTTTAAGTCATGTGGCATGACGCTTTGAATATAATAATCTATAGATTTTTCTATTTCTTCTGGATCAGAAACTCTTTTTAAGTGAGGAAACACACCATCTAAAGAGCCTGAATCATGTGTTTTACTATATTCTACCCACTTATCACCCCAATTGAATAAGCGGTTGAGGTAATCTAAAACAACGGGTTTTATGATGAGATCATTAACAGATTTATCTTGGTTAACTTCCAGAGCACGTTGTAAAAGTTCACTGGATACCTTAGAGCGGAATTCTAAATCAAGTATAGAACCAATCTGTTCAATAAATTCCCAATCCTTAGGGTAAAAACACTTTAAAGGGTTGGCAATACAGGTGTTGACCTTAGAAAATAAATTGTCCCAATCTTGTTGAAAAAGATCAACTTGAGGTGGCGTAGGTTCGTCCTCTTCGACAAGGGGGAGATTAAAGTCTTCATTACTAAATTCATCTGAGAGTGTTTCTATAATATCTTGCTGTGGCGATATTGTTTCAACTTCTTCGGTAGTAAAACTAACAATACAATCATCATTGACGTCGGCGAGCTCCAGACTTACTTGCTCAGAAGGTGGCTCTAATTGTTCAATATGAGCAAAAGGCTCTTCTTGGTTTTGTGGGGAATTTTCTTGTCGCGCTTGCTGCTTTAAAATAGCTAAAGCAGATAGGTAGGCATCGTGCAATTGCCCAAAGCCTTTAGGGTTCTCATCAGGCCTGTTTTTCTTAAGTAAACGTGCATAAGCAACCTTGATTGTTTTTTTATCTGAGGATTCTGCTATCCCCAATATTTGCCAGCAACTCATTAAAAGAAGTTATCTGGTTCAAGGCATTCAAGGTATTCACTAAATTCTTTCACTGCTTTTTCAATATCGCTTGGGATTTGCTTATCTAGAATGTTTTCAAAATAAGTTAGTTCTTGCTTAATGCTATCTCTAATATCACCAAGGCGGCTTTCAAATAATCGTTCGGCGCGTGCAATCAACTCATGATTAACGGCATCTTCACGAGGGTGAAACTTCAGCAGAGCTAGTTTTTCTTTAGAGGTGGTGATTTCATCATCGCTCAGTTCGCCTGGGGAATTTTGGATCATATGATAATAAGTTTTCCCGGTTGAGACAACCGTAATATCAACTTCTAAAATACCATTCATATCATAAGTAAAACGAACATCCGCAGATTCTTCACCTTTTTTAGCTTTGGGGAGTTTTATTTTAACCGAGCCTAATTTAATATTATTATTTACTAGGCGACTTTCACCTTGATAAAGGTCAATATTCATATGGGTTTGGTTATTTGCCGTGGTGTAATAGCTTGATGAGCGACTGGTAGGGATAACAGTATTACGTTCAATAATGGCGGAAAACAAGTCACCTTGTTTACTATTAGGATCGCTTTCATTGAGTGTTCCTATGCCTAATGAATAAGGGCAAACATCGGTTAATACAATATCGTCGAGCGCTTCATCTTTGGCAAATAAACCTGCTTGAATAGCCGCGCCCATTGAAATAACTAAGTCAGGATCGAGATTGGTTGATGGCATGCGGCGAAATAGTTTGGCCACCATGGAACGGAAAAACTGCATTTGGGTTGCACCGCCCACTAAGATCACATCATCTAACTCAGTGGGAACAAGATCGGCATCACGCAAAGCCGTTTCAATTGGGCGTTGAATGCGATCTAGCAGCGGCGTTGCTAGTTGAATATACTCATCACGGCGCATGGATATTGTTTCGGATTGCTCTTTTAAAAAAGGTTCAACTTGAACGACGTCGGCAGTATTAAATTTACGCTTTACTTGCTCCATTTGCATATGGATTTTTTGCAAGCTATTATCATCGATATGGTTTTTTGTGAGATTTAATGTTCCAAGAAACTTGTTCACTAAAATATTTAGAAAATCTTCACCACCTAGAAAGTTATCACCTGACGATGCATGCACTTCTAACACACCCTCAAAATACTCCATGATTGAGACATCAAAGGTGCCTCCACCGAGGTCAAGCACCATAAATTGAGTATGTTCTGGTTTGTCATGTAGGCCGTATGAAATGGCGGCAGCTGTTGGTTCATTGATGAGTCGTTCAACTTTTAAACCAGCTAATTCACCAGCTAAAATGGTTGCTTTGCGTTGCACATCGCTAAAATAGGCTGGCACGCTAATGATAGCTTGGTTGATTTCTTCACCAAGAAATGTTTCAGCATCTTGTTTAAGGCTTTGCAAAACAAAGCTTGAAAGCTCGGGAGCTGAATAGTCTTTTTTATGAATACGAATACTTCGATCGGAGCCCATATAGCGTTTGAATAAAGATGCTGTCGACTTCGCTTGAGTAACATGACGTTCGCGTGCTATTTTTCCTACAACAACCTTATTGTCGCTATCAAAATTGACAACAGAGGGAGTAAGAAAATCACCAAGTTGATTGGGGATTTGAACTACTTGTCCATCTTGCCAAACAGCACAAGCACTGTTTGTTGTACCGAGATCTATTCCTATAATTGTCATTATGTATTCCGTAATTCTAGATGATGGAAATATTTTATATTATTATCT
>CAZMQH010000212.1:0-3771 GCA_964568245.1 uncultured Methylomarinum sp. | reverse complement strand
AGCATAACCCCACGAATAGTAAAGAATAAAAAGGCTGCTAGTAAACCTGAAAGGGGGACAGTAATAACCCAGGCAGTCGCAATTTTATATAAATGAGAGCGTTTAACTAGCTCTTGATTATAAGCTTTTTTCAGGCTCTTACGTTCTTTGTTTGTTAATAGGGATTTCTTTTTCTTTGATTTTAGTTCAGAAAGTATATTTGCTTTTGCTTCAAGTGAAGAGTCTTGGTAATGCTTTAATAGATGTTCAACTTTTATAGGGTCGGCATGTTCATGGTGGTCTCTGATTTCATCAATTCTCTTGGCATGACTGTTTTTTAAGTATTCACGTAAAAAACCAACACCAAAAATAGCACCGACAGCAATATGAGTAGAACTTACAGGAAGACCTAGTTGACTGGCTATAATCACAGTAATTGAAGCAGACATAGCAACACAAAATGCACGCATTTTATCAAGTTCAGTAATGCCACTGCCAACTGTACGAATAAGTTTAGGCCCATATAAAGCTAAACCAATTGAAATACCAAAAGCACCGACTAACATAACCCATAAAGGGATGCTAGCTTTAGCTGTAATGCCAGAATTAATCACCGCATCATTAATAGCTGCAAGAGGTCCGACCGCGTTAGCCACATCATTAGCGCCATGGGCAAAACTAAGAAGAGCTGCAGAAAAAATCAATGGAAGGGTGAATAGAGTATTAACACTGACTTTAGAGTTCTCTAATTTATTAGCTGTTTTTTTAATTAAAGGTTTGATGATGAAATATGCACAGATTGCTAAAGCAAGACCAATACCTCCCGCTATTAAAATATCAAGTTCCAATATTTTTTTAAGCCCTTTCATGATCAAATAAGTAGAAAAAGTCCAGACCATAAGTGAGATAAGTAAGGGGACAATCGTTTTTGCCGCTGCAATCTTATCTTCTTTATAGGTAATAGTACGTTTAATTAAATAAAGAAAACACGCGGCTATAATCCCACCAAATAAAGGTGAAATTACCCAGCTAGCTGCAATCTTTCCAAACACTGGCCAGTTTGCAACACCAAAACCACCTGCAGCAATACCCGCGCCCAGTACGCCACCCACAATTGAATGGGTTGTAGAAACGGGGGCGTTTAATGCTGTTGCTATATTAAGCCAAATGGCTGCGGCTAATAATGCTGCCATCATTAACCAGATAAAAGTATCGGTATCAGTGATGGTTGCTGGGTCGATAATACCTTTTTTAATGGTGCTTACTACATCACCACCAGCCATTAAAGCACCTGCTGATTCAAAAACAGCAGCAATGATAATTGCGCCTACTAAAGATACAGCACCAGACCCTACCGCAGGGCCAACATTGTTAGCCACATCGTTAGCACCAATGTTAAGTGCCATATAAGCACCAAATGCTGCGGCAGTAATTAATATATGGTTTCCTGACTCTGGCATGATAAACGCTGAGACAAAATAAACAACAACTAGGATAAAAGTAAAAGCAAATAATGCCTTAAAAAAGTCTTGATATATAAGAGGTGTACTTTGTATGTTTTGATTATTCATTACACTGTTCCAAGCATATTTTATGATGCCGTTAATTATGACAAAGATTACAATTGTATTACAGATTTATGACATTTTTATGACAGTTATATTACAAAGTGATTTTTTAGTGGTTGGTTTGTTAAGCAGGGTTCATAAACCTTTTGACTACTGGGTGTTTAGTTGTTTTGAAATTGTTTTCTGACTTGCAATTAAAGTCATTTTCCTATACTTTAGTGGATTGTCCAAAGGCTAGGGGTGCTGCTAAAAACAGCTGAGAAAAACCCTTTGAACCTGAATCCGGCTAAAACCGGCGTAGGAAAGCCAAAATTTCCTGCGCTTGAGCCATTATAATTCTGGAGCTATCCATGAGCGCTGTTCGTAAAGATATATCTACTATTGAGTCAAGTAGTGTAAAAATTGATTCTTATCCCGCATCTGAAAAAATATATGTAGAAGGCAGTCGTCCTGATATACAAGTTCCTATGCGTAAAATCACCTTATCCGATACGCCTGTACATTTTGGTGCAGAAGAAACAAATGGCCCTCTTTATGTTTATGATACCTCTGGCATTTATACTGATCCTAATGTAGAAGTTGATCTGCAAAAAGGTTTAGCACCTATTCGTCAAGCGTGGATAGATGAGCGAAATGATACTGAAGAATTATCGGGGCCAAGTTCTGAATTTGGTCAAGAGCGTCTTGCTGATCCTGCCACAGCTGATATGCGTTTTGAGCATATTAGTAAGCCACGTAAAGCAAAAGCAGGCAAAAATGTCAGTCAAATGCATTATGCTCGCCAAGGTATTATTACCCCTGAGATGGAATATATCGCGATTCGCGAAAACCAAAATATGGAAAAAATGCGTGAGCTTTATAAAGGCCAGCATCCAGGTCAACGTTTTGGGGCTGAAATTCCAGAAACTATTACCCCAGAATTTGTACGCTCTGAAGTCGCCAGAGGCCGAGCCATTATTCCTGCTAACATTAATCACCCAGAAATTGAGCCGATGATTATTGGTCGTAATTTCTTGGTAAAAATTAATGGTAATCTAGGTAATTCAGCGGTGACTTCATCAATTGAAGAAGAAGTTGAAAAAATGCTGTGGGGAATCCGTTGGGGTGGTGACACTATTATGGATTTATCAACAGGTAAAAATATTCATGAAACTCGTGAATGGATTTTGCGTAATTCACCCGTTCCTATTGGTACAGTACCCATTTATCAAGCACTAGAAAAAGTAAATGGCAAAGCAGAAGATTTAACATGGGAAATTTTCCGTGACACTTTAATTGAACAAGCAGAGCAGGGTGTGGATTATTTCACTATCCATGCGGGTGTTCGTTTACATCATATCCCTATGACTGCAAAACGAATGACAGGTATTGTTTCACGTGGCGGATCAATCATGGCGAAATGGTGTTTAGCGCATCATACAGAAAGCTTCTTATACACACATTTTGAAGATATTTGTGAAATTATGAAAGCTTATGATGTGTCGTTCTCATTAGGTGATGGTTTACGTCCAGGTTCAATTTATGATGCAAATGATGAAGCGCAATTTGCTGAATTAGAAACCTTAGGTGAGCTAACTAAAATTGCCTGGAAGCATGATATACAAACTATGATTGAAGGTCCAGGTCATGTGCCATTGCATATGATTGAAATTAATATGACTAAGCAATTAGCAGATTGTGATGAAGCGCCTTTCTACACATTAGGACCTTTGACCACAGATATTGCACCAGGATATGATCATATTACTTCTGTGATTGGTGCTGCAAACATTGGTTGGTATGGTTGTGCCATGCTGTGTTACGTGACTCAAAAAGAACATTTAGGTCTGCCTAATAAAGAAGATGTACGTGAAGGCATTGTGACTTATAAAATTGCAGCCCATGCTGCTGATTTGGCCAAAGGCCATCCTGGTGCGCAAGCTCGTGATAATGCAATGTCTAAAGCACGTTTTGAATTCCGTTGGGAAGATCAGTTTAATATTGCATTAGACCCAGAAAAAGCACGTTCATTCCATGATGAAACCTTGCCTAAAGACTCGGCAAAAGTAGCGCATTTCTGTTCAATGTGCGGACCTCATTTCTGTTCAATGAAAATTTCTCAAGATGTAAGAGTGTACGCTAAAGAGAAAGGTATTAAAGAAGAGGAAGCATTAAAATTAGGGATGGATGAAAAATCTGAGCAGTTCTTAAAAGAAGGTGCGGATATTTACCATAAAGTTTAATT
>CAZMQH010000211.1:0-3794 GCA_964568245.1 uncultured Methylomarinum sp. | reverse complement strand
AGGAGCAAAAAGACAAGCAAGGTGGGTATATTCATTGCTTGTAAGTTCCTAAAGTAAGCCGCTGCGTAATTTTAGTTAATAATGCTATTTTTCCTATCCTTGTTTCTGCTGTTTCAGCGGCATGGTTTTTCTCCCGCTAGAAAAAACTCAAAACCTCGTTCGTTTTTATCCATCACACAACAACTTTAAATTAATACTCCGACAATAAAACAAACTAAATCCACAAAAAAGCAATTCTTTCAAAAAATATATTGCAAATGAGAATCGTTATCATTAAGATGGGTGCTCGGTATTTTTTCCTCTCTGCTGACAAACCCTATGAACATTGAACACGTTATAAATGAAAAAAAACAACCTGAGATAGATAATATATATCTAGTTACTTTATTGCGTCGCATAATTAAACGATTATTTAACATAAAAAGTCAGTTTCAACCAACAGAGCTTAGCATTAACAACTCTATCACACCTATTAAACATAACGATATGCTTTGTGTGGAAATCAGTTCTGAAAAAGTCAGCCAGCTTCTCACTCAACGCCTTATTTGTGCCGCTGATATTCGCTGCCTAGATCAAAATTCCAAGCAGTGTTTAAAAAAGCTATGCTTAAGCACTTGTTTATACCCATCACCCTTGTGCAATTCAGCTTCTCAGCTACTGGAAAATAAAAAAATATGACTCAAAATATAGATAAAACAGCTGTTATTGACCAACCCAATAAAATCCTTGAATTTGAACTGGCATGGGTGGTTCGCTACACCTATTATTCTTTTATGCTTTTTGGCTATAACCGCATTCTCATTATTGAATGGATGGAGGGGCAAGCAACAGAATCTTTAGGGCATGCTAAAGAAGCAGGTGAATTAATTACTCATCTTGGAGGCGAAGCATTTAAAGCCTACCAGCAACTTTTAGAACTAGTTAAGGGTCGCTCTGTATTGCTTGAGGAATATGCACAGCACTTAATTACTGAGGAGGAAATACATCAAGGTGAAGTCGATAAGATGTTACGTAGCCTTGGTGATATAGCCTCTGTATCAGTGTCTTAAAAATTGGTAAGCGGAGATAAATTTCTCCGGCTTGCCTTTATATGTTTTATTCAATAGGAGCAACTGTATGAGCCCTAATCCTGACCCTTTTTTTTCTGTTTTGCCATCTGATACACCCGAACAACTAAAAGTAAAAATCAGAATGCTGACCAGACTCTATCTTAAAAACCCAAAGTCATTCACGGCTCAGGCTATCGTTACTCACGTCACAGCTCTGCTTGCATACCCAAAATATATTACCGACATTGATCAACGCTGTCAGCTAAGAAAACTGGAAATGCATTGGCGTTGCGTATCTTGGATTATCAGCACCACTTAATTAAAAAGGAACCCTTAAATGAATCACTTAATTCACCCCGAAGAACCCATAAACGAAACTATTGACTTTACAACCACTATTACCGTTATCTGTCATCTGATGGCTCTTTATGCCTTAAAACCCTGTGAACCGTTAGTGACAAATATAAACCGGCATATAAAGGTCATTTTAAATGCCTCTGCCAGTGAATCACTCAGAGAGTGGGCGGGGGATTTTAAGCAAATTCTTTCTATGTGGGAGCTGATTACTAAAAATCACGCACAAGCAACACAATCTAATTCACAACAAATAACTTCACACTAAGTCCACGTAATTATGTCAAATAAATCATGTCCTATAGCACCTTTAATCACCACAAAGCACTGTCAATTGTCATTTTGCCCCGAATGTAATATCGTCAATCTTAATCTACCTGGGCGAATTTCCTTTCAATTTGATACTGCTCAATTTCTTGAAATAGCCTCTGCCTTTAATAAATCAGCTCAAATACTTAGAGCTAAAGCTACACCAAAGAGAAAAAGTGCCAAAGTTATCACTCTCAAACAATTACACTAAAAAGCATATGAAAATAGGATTATTTTATGGCAGCGATACAGGTAATACTGAAGCTGTTGCAGAAACAATACGTGAAGAAATTGGCGAACACATTATCACTCTACATGAAGTTTTTGAAACCAATTTACCTGAACTAATACCTCAGTATGATTTTATTATTTTAGGTGTTCCCACTTGGTATGACGGAGAAATTCAGAATGAATGGGCTGATAAAGTTGATGACTTGCTCAAGATTGATTTAACAAGCTATAAAGTAGCTATTTATGGTCTTGGTGACCAGCAAGATTGGGGTGAATATTTTTGTGATGCCATGATCACATTGGCGGAAAAGGCTCAACAGTCTGGTGCAAAAATTATTGGCCACTGGCCATCAGCGGGTTATGACTTTACTGAATCCAAGGCTCTTATTGATAACAACACTTTTGTCGGCTTAACTCTGGATGAAGATCGTCAACCCGAGCTAACAGAAGACAGAATAAAAACCTGGCTTGAACAATTAAAAAATGAGTTAGGCATTAAATGCTGGGAAGCAGATAGACCGTAATAACTCTATAGAACCGAAGAGAGAATGATAATGTTAAACACACTATATCAACATCAAGAAATCTCAAATGATTTGTCTGTAACTGCGCTGCAATCAGCCGATAGCATTGATTTGCAAGATAGGCAGGAAAGAACCAAGCTATGGCAATTAGACCATAACTATCACTGTGCCGTTATCGGTACTTGCCTGTCGCTTGCTGAAGTAAAAAAATTACTTCACTCTTTTCATATCTCCGTTAAAGAGGCTAGTTCTTATGATATTCATACCACGATTGTCTCCCTCATCGCCTATAATGATTTCCGTAGCAGAAAAATTCAACGTTACTTGAATAGAAAATTCAAAACGGCCATTCAAAAAACAAAAAAAATGAATGCTGCAGAATTAATCCAGGAATGGAAAAGAGTCATTAATAATGGCGAATTGATCGCTACCTTTTGGGCCATCATCGCTCACCCACGGACGAACGAGCAAATGAAAAGAGACTTTTATGGTGATATTCATATGCAGTCTCATATGTCTGGCGCCTCTAACCGAGTTGATTTAAAACGCTTAACTCAGCTTGAAAAGGAGCAAAACAAAGTTGACTCAGAAAGACGCATTCAACAAGATATATTTCAGAAATTACATGCGGAAAACAGCCGTTTACAGCAAAATATTCAGCAGCAAAGGGAAGTCTCGGTAGACTTAAGCAATCAAGTTAATGCCTTAACCAATGCCAATGAACAATTAGCCATATTAAAGGGTACTGATGAAATTGAACTCCTTAATATACAACTAGTAAAGTGGAAAGAAAAATACCACTTACAATCCTGTGAAATAAAGAGAGTTGAAAAAAACCAACGAAAATCCAGCCAAACACTGTCAACATTAAAACGGCAAATAAGTACCGATAAAAAAACCATCATTGAGTATAAGAATGAAAACGAGTATTTACAATATATCCTAAGTCAGAATAAGACAAAAGATAAATGTCTGTTTAAAAAGCAGGGACTTTGTGGGCAATGCGTTTTATATGTGGGAGGAAAGACTAGTTTAGTGCCCTATTACCGAGACCTGGTAGAAGCAAAGTCAGGTATTTTTCTACACCATGATGGGGGCATTGAAAAAAGCACCCAAAATTTAGCTCAAGCTTTAAATCGTGCTGATGTGGTTATCTTTCCTAGCGAATGCCTAAGCCACGAAGCCTATTGGAAAATTAAAGATACCTGTAAAAAGCAACAAAAACCTTTTGAGTATTTAAAAAGCCCAGGGTTACACTCCTTGTCCAATGCATTAGAAAAAATCACTTCTGAAAACCAAAATGTTACAGAACCAGTAAGCCAAAATA
>CAZMQH010000210.1:2089-3812 GCA_964568245.1 uncultured Methylomarinum sp. | reverse complement strand
ATTGAAACTAACGCTCTTAATACATCGGTTCGACTAACAATGCCAACTAATTTTTTATCATCAAAAACTGGGTAACTTCTCATCGAGGTATCTTGAAACTTATAAGCTAAATCAACAATACTAGATTCAGCATCGACCGATAACATTTCAGTACTCATAAACTCATTTACTTTACCACTCATTCCTTGATTATAAGTCGCACCAAGAACGACCTTCATGCAGTCCTTTTCTGAAAACATACCCACTAATTTACCCGTTTCATCCAATACGGGTGCACAGGTTATTTTATGACTCAACAATTGTTTTATTGCTGATAACGCATCAGTATCTTGTTTTACAGTCATTATATTTTTAGTCATATAATCTGCAATTGTGATTTTTGCTAGCATCTTTATTCCCTCATCTATCTCATAAAAATAATGTAAAAACAGTGCCGCCCTTTTTTATTCAGCTGATTTCTTTAAAATACCTGGATTGAAATCAATTCTTTGGGATTCTGCTGCTTCAGTATCTCGTTTCTTCTTTTTATCACATTTCTCTACACAAACACACTCTGCATTGCCTATGCCACCACATGAACCCTTTATTGCTCTTCGGCCAAATATAACACCGACAGCCATAATGACTACAACAATTAACATAAAACCAAATGTTGCTAAAAAATATACCATTTTTTTACCTTAATCTTGCTACAAAAGAATCTGTCGCTTTTTCTAAAAAGCCTTCTTTTGTTTTTATAATAAATAAAGCCGCTATTTGTTCTTTCTCGGCTAATTGATACCCTTGCTCAGCACCCAAAACCATCAGTGCTGTTGCTAGTGCATCCGCTTTCATTGTAGTATCGCTCAATATAGTGATTGATGCTAGTTTATGTGTAATTGGCTTACCTGAACGCGGATCAATAGTATGTGAAAATCTGACGCCTTCTACTTCAAAAAAGTTCCGATAATCACCTGAAGTTGCTAAAGATATATTTGTTAGCGGTAAAACCTTTTGAATCATACGTTGGTTAGCTGTTGGTTTTTCAACCGCGATTCGCCATGGTTTATGTTGAATATTTAAGCCATTTAAGCGTAATTCCCCACCAATTTCCACCATATAATCAACAATACCATTAGCCTCTAATAATGCCCCGACCAGATCAACAGCATAGCCTTTTGCAATAGCCGACAAATCTAAATAAAGTAGCGGAACTTGTTTTTTAATTTGTTGTTTATTATCATTAAATAATAACTTTTTATAGCCTGTATTTAACAATTGCTGTTTAATATTTTCTTCATCAGGTGCAACAAAAGATATCCCTTTTGGACCAAAACCCCAAAGATTAACTAATGGCCCGACTGTTATATCAAAAGCACCCTTTGATAATTCAGAAATAGCATTAGCTTGTTTTAAAACCTGATATAAAGCATCTGATACGGCTATCCATTCACCTGTTTGATTCTGATTAATTTTTGATAATTCAGAATCTTGCTGATAAGTCGACATTTGTGCATTTAGCTCATCTAGTAATTGTTTGACTTTAAGCTGTATTTCAGTACTTGTGACAGAGTCAGGTAATTTCGGTGCTTTAATGGTAAAGCTAGTGCCAAATATTGCATCAGAATAGTGCAGAGGATATTGCGGTTTTTCTGGGGCTTGCTGACAAGCTGAAAATAAAAAAACGAGGAGTAATATGACTGAACTTCGCTTTAGGCTTTTAACACACATAATTTAGAACTCA
>CAZMQH010000210.1:0-1989 GCA_964568245.1 uncultured Methylomarinum sp. | reverse complement strand
AGGTAATGTGGCTTTAATCACTTTCTATTTAACCACCAAAATCATCTAACATGATGTTTTCTGGTTCTACGCCATTTTCAATCAACATGTTAATCACTGAGGAGTTCATGATGGGAGGTCCACATAAGTAGTACTCACAATCTTCTGGAGCTGGGTGGTTTTTAATGTATTCTTCAAATAATACATTATGAATAAAACCTTGGTAACCTTCCCAGTTATCTTCTGGTAATGCATCAGATAATGCAGTATGCCACTCAAAGTTATCATTCTCTTTAGCCAACATATCAAAATCTTCTATATAGAACATTTCACGTTTACTACGCGCGCCGTACCAGAATGTCATCTTCCGTTTTGAGCCAATTCTTCTAAGCTGGTCAAAAATATGTGAACGCATAGGTGCCATACCTGCACCACCACCGACAAATACCATTTCTGCATCAGTATCTCTGGCATAGAACTCACCATAAGGCCCTGATATAACCGCTTTATCACCTGGTTTCAAGTTAAAAATATACGATGACATAATACCTGGAGGTACTGAGTCAGGTGAACCTGGAGGTGGTGATGCAATCCGTACATTCAGCATGATTTCTTTTTCTTCTGGGTAAGAAGCCATTGAATATGCACGTAAGGTAGAGTCTTTTACGTCAGAAACATAACGCCATAGATTGAATTTATCCCAATCTTCACGGTATTCTTGTTCAATATCCATATCTTCATATTTAGAAATATGAGCAGGACATTCAATCTGAATATAACCACCAGCTTGGTAGTTTATTTCTTCACCGTCAGGCAGATCTAATACCAACTCTTTAATAAATGTCGCTACGTTGCTGTTGGATTTAACAGTACATTCCCATTTTTTAACGCCGAATACGCTGTCTTCAACTTCAATCTTCATATCATGTTTAACCGCAACCTGACATGAAAGACGCTCACCTTCAACCGCTTCACGTTTAGTAATATGAGATAACTCTGTCGGTAAAATTTCACCACCGCCTGAATGTACTTTTACAGTACACTGACCACAAGTACCACCACCACCACAGGCAGAAGGGATAAACAGTTCATTATCAGCTAATGCTGTTAATAACTTAGAACCTGCTGGCACATGAATAGTTTTCTCACCGTTGACAACAATTTCGATGTCTCCGGAAGCAACTAACTTACTCTTTGCGCCAATAATAATAAATACAAGCGCAATCACGATACCCGTGAATAATATTACGCCCAATAAAATTTCTAGCATTACTCTTCCTTCCTACAATTGGATTCCAGAAAAAGCCATGAAGCCAAGAGACATCAGACCTGCACTAATAAATGTAATTCCAAGACCTTCAAGACCTTTAGGTATATCACTGTATTTTAGTTTTTCACGAACACCCGCCATCACTGTGATAGCTAGCAACCAGCCAAAACCACTACCGACACCATAAACAACACTTTGGGTAAAGTCATAATCACGTTCAATCATGAACAAACTACCACCCAAAATTGCACAGTTTACTGTGATCAATGGTAAGAAAACCCCTAAAGCATGGAATAGAGCTGGAAAGAATTTATCTAAAACCATTTCCAGAATCTGTACCAACGCCGCGATCATACCAATACAGCTTAGTAGCACTAAAAAGCTTAAATCAACGCCAGTAATACCTAACCAAGATAAGGCATCTTCTTTTAACAGTGTGTGATAAACCAAGTTGTTTACAGGAACTGTAATCACTTGCACAACCATTACAGCAACACCTAAACCAATCGCCGTAGAGATTTTTTTAGATACAGCCAAGAATGTACACATTCCTAGGAAGAACGCTAAGGCTAAGTTTTCTACGAAAACCGCTTTAACAAATAAACTTAAGTATTCATTCATTAGTGATGTCCTCCTTCACCATGAGAAATATCCATAATTTTAAAATCAGCATTTTCATTTTGCTCTGGTTTCCATTGACGGAAAGACCAGATCAATATGCCAATAATAAAGAATGCACT
>CAZMQH010000209.1:0-3829 GCA_964568245.1 uncultured Methylomarinum sp. | reverse complement strand
ATATTTAATTCAGTGGCTGCGTATTCATCATTTTTTAGTTCATAATAAGCTTTACCTAAATAACTACGCATCATGGCATTACCTGGATCAAGGCTGACGGCTGTTTCTATATCTCTGGAACCTTCTTTTACCGCACCTTTTCTGATTTTTGCTAAACCTAAACCTAAATGAGCAAGAGGATCAGCAGAATTTAATTTGATAGCTCGAGTAAAAGCGGTTTTTGCTTTATCAATATCAATATGTGCTAAGTAGTTAAACCCTAGAACCGTTTGCGTGCGTCCTAATAATGGATTTAGTGATTGAGCTTTTTTTGCGGAGCTTAACGCTGCATTATGGTTTCCAGTGGAAAGTTGTAACTCTGCTAGTCTAGCCCAAGCTAAGGCATTGTCAGGTGATAAATCAACTGCCTTTTTTGTGGCTGATAGTGCCTGATGAATTTTGAATTTTGCTTGATAAGCATAAGATAAAGCAATTTGGGCTGTGGCAGATTTTGGGTCAATTTTTACTGCTTTTTTGGCAAGTTTAAGGGCTTTATTTTGTCGGTTTTTGGTGACTGCAATAATTGATTGTAAGGCATAGGATGAACTATTGTTTGGCGCTATCAGTAGAGCTTGGTCAATAACTTTTAATGCCTCGGAAACACTACCAAGCATTAATAATAAGGCGGATTTCAAAGATAAGTAGTCAATATCTTGTTTTAGTTGGCTTGTTTTCTGTAGCAGGTTTAAAGCTAAAGTAGGATCGCCTTGTTTATAAGCTTCAAGTGATGGCTGGAAAATAGTGTGAGTAAAGGCATTAACATCAATAATAGGGGGGTAATATAAGGACCATTGTACTGCATCTTCAGGCCTGATTAATATGGGACGAACATACGGCGCTTGTTTATTAACAGCAACGCCAGTATAGCCTTTTTTAATGTGAATTTTTCCTAATGGATTGGTAGCAACAACTTGACCATCAAAAACAGTAATTTCTGTTTGTGTAGAATTAACGGTAACTAAAAATTCGGTGCCTTCGTGTACTGCATTAATAAAAGGGGTTTGTACGTTAAGGCGATGTGATTGACGGCTGCGAATAAAACTTGATCCTCTAATTAAGTTAATAATCCATGAGGTTTTTTTTTCAGTTGTTGATGAAAAGCTAAGGGTTGAGTTTTGGTCAAGGGTTATTCGGGGACCATTTTTAAAAATTAAAGCAATTCGGCTATTTCTTGAGGTGCGTACTTTATCCCCGTAACAGAAATGGTGTCCCATGATGATCGGAGTCCAGCTTGAGTTGCTAAAATATTGTGTATCAACTTTTCCTTGAATAGAAATAGCAGTAGCCAACCATTCTGAACAAGCAGGGGCTGCTTGTAAGCAATAAGGTATTGCTAGCAAGAAAAAAAGAAATAAAATGGCGATTTGTTTATGCATTTATTATAATATTTTTTGCAAAAGTTAAATGTGCCGACTCTAGACCCTTTGTAAATGTAAAGGAAAGTTATTGATTTCCCTTATGTTATAGCTATTCAAAACTATTTGGCTGGAAGAGAATGATTGTTTTTGTTAGTTTCATTCTATGCCCATTACTTACCTAAAAGCAAGGGAGTGGTAATATTACCAATGGTGATGATTGATGCTTGACTTTCTCCGGTTGCTTTATCTGGCAATGAATGTAAGTTGCGTTGTAAATATTGAATATAAAAAAGAGTAGGGCCATCATCGGGATAAAGCTGTTCTATATCGGTCCATTTAGCTAATGCTTCTGTCCAGTCTTGATGCTGAAATAATTTAAGGGCGATAGAAAACTCTGTTAGCAGATAATGCAGGGAATTCTGCTGTGCTGTAGTGCCTATTAATTCATAAATATGCACAGCTTGTGTTTTGCCTTTTAAAATAAAAAAACCTATTTCGCGCGTTAAAAAGTGTGGCAGGTCGGAAATAACATTTTCTGTGACTAGAATCTGAGTATCTAATAGTTTGTTAAGGCCTTCAATACGTGTTGCTGTGTTCACTGTATCGCCTACAGCACGATATTCATAATGTTCGGCTGCACCGACATTTCCTAGGCGAAAACCACCAAAGTTTAGACCTAGGCGAGTATGAAGTGGAAGGGGTTGAGTTTGATTAAAGGTGGCAACCGCTTTTTTTATTTCAAGTGCTGCAAGGCAAGCATCTGATCTGGTTTTTAATTCCTGACCTGTTCCATCCCAAATCGCAAACATGGCATCACCAATAACGTCTGAAATAATCCCTTTATTTTGTTTAACTAAAGGGAACATAACCCCATAATATTGATTAATTAAATGATGAAGTTTTCCGGCTTCCATGTTTTCTGAAAGCGTTGTGTATTGCCCTGCATCTGTTGCCATGCAAACCCCTTGAACAAGTTCTCCAAAGTGATTCATAGCTTTAGTATCATGATGCTGGGATATCGAAGAGACTACATTATCAGGCACATACAGACTAAAAGCCTGTTGCATATTTTGATGTTCTTGTTTGCCCTTTAAAAAATAGGAAATCGAATTTAAAATTAAAATTAAAGGAAGCTGAATGATGATTGGAATAAATAAGGGGATCCAAATAGATTTTTCGGTAAATTGCAGATAGGCAATAGTTAAATACCCTAGCGTTAGAGCAAATAATAAGCCTAAGGTTTGTTGATAAGAGAATAATCGTGAAATAGCACTTAGCATAGCGCTCCAGATAATAATTAATGCTAATTGATTTAGTGGGGGTAATGGCTTTAGCCAGGTATTATCAAGTAAGTTAGCAACTGCGGTAGCCGCTATTTCGATAGGGCTGGTTGTATCATCATTGATATCTGAAAACGCGGTGTATAAGCCAGAAGACCTTTCCTGTTCTATTGTTTTGGAATAGCCAACTAACACTATTTTATTTTTAAATAAATCAGGGTTTAAAATATTGCTAACTAGGGCTTGATAAAATGGAATGGTGGGGATGGTTTCTGCACTTCCATAGTAGTTAAAATACAAGCTGTTTGGTTGGTTTAACAAACTAAGCCAAGTGTTTAATAAGTCTTTTTTTTCTGCAGAAAAATTTTTTGAGAGGATTAATTGTTGTATTTTATTAATGTGCTGAGGATTCTTTAATAGAGTCGCTTTTATTTTTTGAAGGTCAATATCATCACTAAAGTGTTGATTGGCTTCTGCTGGAAATGAACTTTGATATTCAAGGTCAAATTGCTGAAGTAAGTCTTTAATTTCCGAATAGGCTTGTTTGGATAAATAGTGCTGGAAAATAGTAGTAGGGAATGTAGCCACATCGCCAGCACTGTTTTTATATGCCCAGAATTGTTTAACGGTCGTTGATGTTTTTGGTAATAGAAAGGGAGCGGAAGCAAGCGCTGCTTCTTCTATCAATGGAATTGAATTGATAATTCTTTCAAATTTAAATTCATTAAATGAACCTGTAGATTGAATGGTTTGTCTTTTAAGGTAATTACTCAGGATAATGTTCTGACCATTTGTCATAGCTTGAGCCAGTAGCTGGTCATTTTCTATGCCCCTCTGCTCTTCAAATGTCATATTAAAAGCAATAAGGGCTGGCGACTGCTGATTTATTTTAGTAATTAATTCAGCATAGTACGAGCGAGGCCATTTTTCGGGATTGTCGGGTAAATGTAAAATGTTTGTCGATGTTTCATCAATACTGACAATAATGATATTTTCAGGGGGAGATATAGGGCCTCTTAATTTAAATAATATGGGTAATCCAAGTTCCTCTTCAAGGAATATTCCTAGAGGGCTTAAGCTGAAAATAGCTAAGCAAATTCCCACTATTAAAAAGGAGACACATGTTTTATTGTTTTTATTACATGGATTCAT
>CAZMQH010000208.1:0-3842 GCA_964568245.1 uncultured Methylomarinum sp. | reverse complement strand
ATAGGGGTATATTCATTACTTGCAAGTCCCTAATGTAAAATATTTTACACAATGACAGTTGTTGAAGGTAAAGAAAAGAGAGGGACTTTGAGATGACTAAAATAAAACCTAGATTGAGTGTTGCTGTGGAAAACCCCTCTCCGATTTACCTAAATAATTTTAATGAGTATAGGCTTAATTATTGACAGTATGTATGTTTTTTAAAGGCTTTGATTGCCAATTTTCAATTCCCCAATCAATTATCGTTGGAACTGAGGTGTTTTGTAATTGTTTTGGTGGGTTTTGCTGCAATAGAGTGAGTAGATGAAATAAAGTTTTTTCCGGATTGTCAGTTGAAACGGCTTGGGCACATTTCTGTTTGCTCAGTTTATTGCCATATTGATCAATAATGACCGGAAAATGACAATAATAAGGTGATTTATAAGCTAATATATTTTGTAAAAATATTTGTTTAGCTGTTGAATCTAAAAGGTCATAGCCACGAACGACATGAGTAATGTTTTGTCGATGGTCATCAATCACAACCGCTAATTGGTAAGCTGTTATCTGGTCTTTTCTTCTAATAATGAAATCACCATATTGCTTAGCAAACGGATGAGATTGTTTGCCCTGTAATTCATCATTAAAGGAAATCTCGACAGCTGTTGATTTAACCCGTAAAGAGCAGGGTAAATCTTGGAGGATTGTATGTAAGCATGTGCCCGAGTAGACTGAAGAGCCAGAAGCTAATAAAAATTTACGACTGCAGTAACATGGATAAACCAAGTTGTTTGCAATTAATTGATCAATAATATTTTGATATTGCTCTAAGTGCTGGCTTTGATAATCGATATCGCCATCCCACTGTAGACCATGCGACTGAAGCGTATTAAAAATACTTTCAGTCGCACCAGCTACTTCACGGGGATGATCAATATCATCAATCCGTAATAACCACTGTCCCTGATTTGCGCGAGCATGCAAAAAGCTAGCTAATGCTGCATAAAGGGAGCCTAAGTGTAAAGGGCCGGTAGGCGAAGGTGCAAACCGGCCAATATATGACATATTCAGAACTTAGCTCATTTGTTTTTCTCTAATTTCATCCAATGTTTTACAGTCAATACATAAAACAGCGGTAGGGCGTGCTTCTAAGCGGCGCACCCCAATATCAATGCCGCATGAGTCACAAAAACCATAATCACTCGATTCAATATTTTTAAGTGATTCTTCAATTTTTTTAATTAACTTGCGTTCTCTATCGCGAGTTCTTAATTCAAGACTGAATTCTGATTCTTGTGTTGCTCGATCGTTAGGGTCAGGAAAATTGGCCGCATCATCTTGCATGTGATGTACTGTGCGGTCGACCTCTTGCATTAATTCATTTTTCCAGTTATTAAGAATTTTTTTAAAATGTGCTGTTTGAGCATCATTCATAAATTCTTCACCTTTTTTTTCCTCATAAGGTACAAAACTGAGCTGGTTATTTTCGGTTGACTTTGTCATCCATTAACTCCAAAGCGAGATTTTAAAAACTGCGCATTTTTATCAGAATAGAACATTTTTAGCAAGAAGTTTGTTAAAATATTTTTTAAACAAACTATTATGGATTAAGTATGAAGTCAGTAGTTGCAAGGCGTATGAATGGTTTTTCTCCCTTTTATGTAATGGAATTATTACAGCGCGCTAAGCAGTTAGAATCGCAGGGCAGAGATATTATCCACATGGAGATTGGGGAGCCAGATTTTCCAACTCCACCTCAGATTACTCAGGCAGCAATACAATATATTCAAGCAGGGGATGTAAAATATACAGCAGCAGCAGGATTGCCTCAGTTGCGCGATAAAATTAGTCAGTTTTATCTGCATAAGCATCAAGTCTCAATTGATCCCAAACGGATATTTATAACACCTGGAGCCTCGGGAGCCTTTTTATTGGCACTGGGAGTCAGTCTAAACCCTGGCGAAGAGCTATTAATGGCGGACCCTTGCTACCCTTGTAACCATAATTTTGTGCGATTAATGCAAGGGAAAACTAAGTTCATTAACGTTGATGGTAAAACAGATTACCAATTATCAGCAAAACTTATTAAGGATAATTGGACTGAGGTTAGCAAGGGCGTGCTAATAGCATCACCGTCAAACCCTACGGGAACATTAATTTCAGAACAGGCACTCGCTAGTTCAATAAAGCAGGTTGAAATTTTAGGGGGGGATTTTTATTCGGATGAAATTTATCATGGTTTAGTTTATGGCAAACAAGCCCGATCAGCCCTTGAATTTAGTGACGATGTTTTTGTGATCAACAGTTTTTCAAAATATTTTGGTATGACTGGGTGGCGAATTGGTTGGTTAGTGGTTCCTGACGATTTTGTTGATGCCGCCGAACGACTAGCGCAAACAATTTTTATTTCCACGGCAACCCATTCTCAATATGCTGCATTGGCCGCTTTTTCAGAAGATAATATGCTTGAATTGGAAAGTAGAAAACATCAATTTGAGAAAAGAAGAGATTTTTTGTATGACAATTTAATTCGCTTAGGTTTTGATATTGCAGTAAAACCAGAAGGTGCTTTTTATATTTATGCTAATTGTTCTAAATTTACCAAAGATAGTTTTCAATTTGCAAAAGAGTTATTAGAACAGCAGGGTGTGGCTGTTACTCCAGGTAAAGATTTTGGGAAAAATCAGCCGAATTGTCATATTAGATTTGCATATACTGCATCAATCGCTAAAATAACTACTGGTATTCAACGCTTAGAAAAATTTATATGTCAGTAGTACAGATTTCTGCAAGGGATTTACAAGAAAAATTAGCGGGTAAAGTTAAGCCTATGCTTTTGGATGTTAGAGAGCTTAATGAATTTCAATTTGCTTGTATTGAAGGAAGCCAACATATCCCTTTAAATCAAATTCCACAAAGAATAGATGAAATAAAGACCGAGCCAAGTTGTGTGGTGATTTGTCATCATGGTATGCGCAGTCAACAAGCCGCTAATTTTTTAGTGCATTCGGGATTAAGCAATATTTATAACTTAAGCGGTGGTATTGATGCGTGGTCTATAGACTGCGATAACACTGTTTCACGATATTAAGAATTAAAATATGTTTTTAAAAGAGTTTTACTCAGGGCCTAATGATTGTATAAAAATCACCCCTGAACAAGGTTGTTTGTTTGCAAAAGAGATTGCAAATGATTTTAACCCTTTGCATGATGTTGAATCAAAACGATTTTGTGTGCCAGGCGATCTGCTATTTGCATTAGTGCTGCATAAGTATGGCATAAGTAAAAAAATGCAATTTACTTTTGCGGGTATGCTCGGCCATAGTGGTGTCACCCTTAATTTACCAGAAACGGATGAGGACCAATTTGATGTAGTTGGAAGTCATGGAAAAACCATCCTTAAAGTGGATAGACGTGGTGAAAAAACGGAAGAGGAATCGGTTGTTAATGCATTAATTCGTAACTATGTCGCTTTCTCTGGATATAATTTTCCTTACGTCTTAGTGCCCCTAATGGCAAAAGAGAATGTAATGATTAATATTAGCCGCCCCTTTGTTATTTATGAAAGTATGACTTTAGAGTTTGATCACCTAAACTTTACAGATCCTCAAGTTGAAATGCTAGACCCAGAGCTTGAAGTTAATGGAAAAAGAGCCAATGCCTATTTTAAATTTCAAATAAAGTCGGGTGATGAAGTGGTAGGAAAAGGCTTTAAAAAAATTGTCATCAGTGGCGTACGGGAATATGAAGAAAAACCTATGCAAGAATTTGTTGACAATTATTTAGCTAGAAAAGATATATATTTAGATTCAATAGCTTCTTGAATTATTAAATACACCCCATCTCCTCACGGCAAACTTAAA
>CAZMQH010000207.1:0-3869 GCA_964568245.1 uncultured Methylomarinum sp. | reverse complement strand
CAGGAGCAAAAAGACAAGCAAGGTGGGTATATTCATTGCTTGTAAGTTCCTTACCACTACAGATAGAGCAATGTGATGAAAAAGCTTATACTCTAGTGCCTATAAGAAATCGGTTTTATTAAATATAAAAGCCCTAACCAATTAAAATCCATTACCATGAGCAACCCATTATTAGAAAGTACCACTCTGCCACAGTTTTCAAAAATTAAAGCTGAACATATTGAAATAGCAATTGATGCATTATTAGCTGAAGCACGCACTATCATCAAAAAACAGTTGCAAGCAACCAAAGATTACACGTGGAAAAATTTAATCGAACCTATTGAAAATATAGAAGATAAACTTAATAAAACATGGTCGCCTATCAGTCACATGAACTCCGTTGTTAATACAGATGAGTTGCGCGATGCTTACAATGCTTGCTTACCAAAGTTAAGCGAATATTCAACTGAAATGGGACAAAACAAAGCGTTATTTAAGGCCTATCAATATATTGAAAGCAATACAGCATTTAAAAGTTTAGATAAAGCACAACAAAAAATAGTCCAAAATTCATTAAGAGACTTTCATTTATCTGGTATCAATTTATCTGAGCATGAACAACTACGCTACAAACAAATTAGCCAAGAATTATCACGTTTATCCAGCAAATATGAAGAAAACTTACTTGATGCTACCAGCGCATGGACTAAACATATTACAGACATTGAATTACTTGCCGGCCTACCAGAAAGCGCACTAATACAAGCTAAACAAGCAGCTAAAAGTCAAGATAAGGATGGATGGGTTATTTCATTACAATTTCCATCTTATATAGCGGTAATGACCTATGCGGATAACCGTGAATTAAGAAAAGAGCACTATACTGCTTTTGCTACCCGCGCATCAGAATTAGGCCCTAATGCAGGAGAGTGGGACAACAGCAATATCATGGAAGAAACGTTAGCGCTAAGACATGAAAAGGCACAACTCTTAGGCTTTGATAATTACGCTGAATTTTCCCTTGCCACTAAAATGGCAGAGAAAACTGATGATGTGTTGAACTTTCTTGAGGACTTAGCCGATAAGTCCTGGCGACATGCTCGCAAAGATCTATCTGAACTTAGAGCCTTTGCTAAAAATAATTTCAACATTGGTCAATTACAAACCTGGGATATTAGTTATTTTTCAGAAAAAATGCGCCAGCATTTTTACCAGTTATCGCAAGAAGAAGTCAAAACTTACTTCCCTGCAACACGTGTTATTCCCGGACTATTTTCAGTAGTTGAAAAGCTCTACGGAATTAATATAACAGAAATTTCTAATTTTGATAGCTGGCACTCAGATGTCAGCTTCTTTGAAATCAAAGATAAAGATAATCAATTGCGTGGTCAATTTTATCTAGATTTATACGCTAGGGAGAAAAAACGTGGCGGAGCGTGGATGGATGATTGCGTTGGTCGAAAAAAGATAGATAACGAAATTCAAATTCCTGTTGCTTATTTAAGCTGTAATTTCACACCTCCTACAGAAAATACCCCAGCGTTATTAACTCATGATGAAGTAACCACCCTATTTCATGAATTTGGTCATGGATTACAACATATGCTAACCCAAGTAGATCATTTAGGTGTCTCAGGAATAAATGGCGTTGAGTGGGATGCTGTTGAATTACCCAGTCAGTTTATGGAAAACTGGTGCTGGGAAAAAGAAGCCTTAGACCTCATCTCAGGTCATTATCAAACAGATGAAAAACTACCTAATGAACTATTTGAAAAAATGATGAATGCCAAAAACTTTCAAGCAGGAATGATGATGGTTAGGCAATTAGAGTTCAGTATCTTTGACTTTAAAATGCACCAACAATATGACCCTACTAAAAGTGGCCAAATATATAAAGTGCTGAATCAAATTAGAGATCAAATTGCAGTAATGAAAGCACCTGAATTTAATCGTTTTGCTCACAGTTTTTCACATATTTTTGCGGGTGGTTACGCTGCAGGTTATTACAGCTACAAATGGGCTGAAGTTTTATCTAGTGATGCTTATTCCTTATTTGAAGAAAAAGGAATTTTTGACCAAGCTACTGGAGAATCCTTTTTACATAATATTTTAGAAACTGGTGGCAGCCAAGATGCCATGGAATTATTTATTAAATTTCGTGGACGTAAACCTGAAATTAATGCCCTACTGAGACATACAGGAATAAGTGTATGAAATATAAAGATTTAAGAGACTTTATAAAGCAATTAGAAAAACAAGGCGAGCTAAAGCGTATTACCGTTGAAGTTGATCCTTATTTGGAAATGACGGAAATATGTGACAGAACCTTAAAGCAAGAAGGGCCCGCCTTATTGTTTGAGAACCCAAAAGGCTCAAATATTCCTGTATTGGCCAATTTATTTGGCACCCCTAAACGTGTAGCCATGGGAATGGGGGCGGATTCAGTTACCGAGTTAAGAGGTATTGGTGAATTACTTGCCTACTTAAAAGAGCCAGAACCTCCAAAAGGCATGAAAGATGCCATGGAAAAAATACCTATTTTTAAAAAGGTATTAAATATGGCGCCTAAAGTCATCAAAAACCCTCCTTGTCAAGAGGTCGTTCGAGAAGGTGATGAAGTTGATTTAAGTGTATTTCCTATTCAGACCTGCTGGCCAGATGATGCAGCACCACTTATTACCTGGCCTCTCGTTATTACCAAGGGTCCCAATAAAGATAGACAAAACTTAGGTATTTATCGTCAGCAAGTCATAGCTAAAAATAAAGTAATTATGCGCTGGCTTGCTCACCGAGGTGGTGCACTAGACTTTAAAGAATGGCAAGAAGAAAATCCAGGAAAACCTTTCCCTGTCTCAGTTGCTTTAGGTGCAGACCCTGCTACAATTTTAGCCGCGGTCACCCCCATACCAGATTCTTTATCTGAATATGCTTTTGCTGGTCTATTACGCGGAAGTAAAACAGAAGTTGCCAATTGTTTGACTAATGATTTGCAAGTACCCGCAAGTGCAGAAATAGTTTTAGAGGGTTTTATTTACCCAGGTGAAATGGCTGCAGAAGGACCTTATGGTGATCATACCGGGTATTATAATGAGGTCGATGAATTCCCTGTCTTTACCATAGAACGTATTACACAAAGACAAGCTCCTATCTATCACAGTACATACACTGGTCGCCCACCTGATGAACCTGCTATTCTTGGTGTAGCTCTAAATGAAGTTTTTATTCCTATTTTGCAAAAACAATTTCCAGAAATCATAGATTTTTATTTACCACCAGAAGGTTGTTCCTATCGAATGGCCGTTATTAGTATGAAAAAGCAATATGCAGGACATGCTAAACGTGTAATGCTGGGAACTTGGTCTTACTTACGTCAATTTATGTATACTAAATTTGTCATTGTTGTTGATGAAGATGTTGATGTCCGAAATTGGCAAGATGTGATTTGGGCTATTACCACCCGAATGGACCCAGCAAGAGATTTAACAATCTTAGAAAACACACCTATTGATTATTTAGATTTTGCCTCGCCAGTTTCTGGATTAGGTTCAAAAGTTGGCTTTGATGCAACTAATAAATGGCCGGGGGAAACAACCAGAGAATGGGGTAAAACCATTGTCATGTCAGATGACATCAAAAAACGTGTTGATGAAATATGGGATTCTCTGTAACCTTCCTAATACGACTTACTTGAATAATTAATAGCTTACATTTGTAGTACCATAACCTAACTCAATACCTCGTCTTTAACAATGTATTGCTGGATTACGTTTTTTCACTTTGTGAAATAACCTAACCCAGCCTACCTCCCAATTTATATTCATATTAATTTTTATTTTCTACAGGCAAAGCTTCCGCTCCTGCTCACGCCCCTTACCTACTTCCCTGTA
>CAZMQH010000206.1:0-3909 GCA_964568245.1 uncultured Methylomarinum sp. | reverse complement strand
TCATCGCCAAAATAAGCTAATAAAGCCTGTCGTCTACAACTGACCAGCTCACATAAAGCTAGCATGGAGTCTAATTTATGAAATTCCACCCGTTTATGCACTTCATCGGCATTGGAACCTGCTAACATTTGTCGTAAGGTGATGACATCTTGCAAACCATAAGCCATCCAGGCATTTGCAGGTTCCCCATCACGACCAGCCCTGCCTGTTTCCTGATAATAACCTTCTATACTTTTAGGTAAATCAAGATGCCCTACAAAGCGTACATTGGGTTTATCAATCCCCATACCAAAAGCAATAGTCGCGACAATAACGATGCCTTCTTCCATTAAAAACCGGTGCTGGTTTTGTTGCTTAACTTCATTAGGCAGTCGCGCGTGATACGGCAATGCTTTAATACCTTTTCCTGCTAACCATTCTGCTGTTGATTCCACTTTTTTACGAGAAAGACAATACACAATACCTGCATCACCTGAATGTTCAGCTCTAATAAAGTTAAGCAATTGTTGCTTGGCATTTTGTTTTTGTACGATCCGATAGCGAATATTAGGGCGATCAAAACCACTAATATAAGCATGTGCTTGCCCTAGGTTCAGACGTTGTACAATTTCTTCTCGGGTTTTTTCATCCGCCGTGGCCGTTAAAGCAATACGAGGAATCGTTGGAAATTTTTCATGTAATAGCGATAATTGCAAATAATCTGAACGAAAATCATGCCCCCATTGCGACACACAATGCGCTTCATCAATAGCAAATAAAGCAATATTAATCCGTTGAAATAAAGATTGCGTCCAACTAGAGGTTAAGCGTTCAGGCGCTATATAAAGTAAGTCCAGCTCACCTTGTTGTAACTGATACTCGACTAATCGCGCCTCATCCATTGATAGAGTCGAATTAAGAAACGCAGCTTTCACCCCCAATTGATGCAAAGCCGTTACTTGGTCTTGCATTAAAGCAATTAAGGGCGAAATGACAATGCCTACCCCAGACCTAACCATTGCGGGGATTTGATAACACAGTGATTTACCACCACCTGTTGGCATTAACACCAAAGCATCTTGACCTGCAATCAATTGCTCAATAATATCCTTTTGCTGACCTCTAAAACTATCGTAGCCAAACACGGATTTAAGCACTTTTTCTGACTGCAGTACTCCACTAGTCTGTTGTTCACTATTGATAATTTACTCCAATTGATCATTACCGATTATAATAGTAGGATTATATCAAGATCAGCCTGGCTGACACCTCTTTATGACTACAAAAACACCACAATCTACAAAACTTAGTTATTTACTAACACAAAAAAAACAACATCTACTGGTGGGTGGTTTAAAAGGTATCGAAAAAGAAAGTTTACGCATCTCCAAATCGGGCAATATTTCACAAGCACCACACCCTTATGCTTTAGGTTCTGCATTGACTCATCCTCATATTACAACGGATTATTCAGAAGCATTACTTGAATTTATCACTCCGCCCTTTGCAGACATAACTGAAACACTGGACTTTATGCACACGGTCCATCAGTACGTTTATGACCACCTAGATGATGAAATGCTACTCTCGGCTAGTATGCCTTGTGGTATTAATGGTGACGAAAGCATTCCAGTTGCGGAATATGGCCAATCAAATATAGGTCAAATGAAGCATGCTTACCGACAAGGTTTATCTTATCGCTACGGTAAAACCATGCAGGCTATTGCAGGTATTCATTTTAATTATTCAGTGCCCGAAGCTTTGTGGCCTGTGCTGTATAAACAAAGCCGTTCGACTAAGCCACTGAGTGATTTTATTTCTGAATCCTATTTTGACCTGATCAGGAACTTTCAACGCCAGGGCTGGATAATTCTGTATTTGTTTGGTGCATCTCCCGCTATTTGTAAAAGCTTCTTCAAAAGTAGACCACATTTAATCTCTGAATTTGATGAGTTTGATCAGTACACACTTTACCACCCCTATGCCACCTCATTACGAATGAGCGATATTGGTTATAAGAGTAAAAACCAAGCTAATCTAAAAATTGATTACAACTCATTAACCGGATATGTTGAGAGTTTAAGTCATGCCATTGAAACCCCCTACCCAGATTATAAAGGTATTGGGATAAAAGTTGATGGTCACTATAAGCAATTAAATGCCAATATTTTACAAATTGAAAATGAATTTTATAGCACGGTTCGCCCCAAGCAAATAGCTGAGTCTTGTGAAAAACCAACCTTAGCTTTAAAGCATCGTGGCGTTAAATATATAGAAATTCGCTCTCTGGATTTAGATATATTCAATCCCATTGGTATTGATGAGAGTAAATCAAGATTTATAGAGGCCTTTTTATTAAATTGCTTATTACAAGAAAGCCCTCAATACACTGGCTCTGAACAGCAGATTAATAATGAAAACCAGTTATCTGTTGCTCATTTAGGTAGAAAACCAGGTCTTGAGCTGAATAAAGATGGACAGAATATTGTTTTAAAAACATGGGCTAATGATATTTTAGCTTCAATGCAGAAGGTTTGCGAGATACTGGATGAAGGTTTAGAAGATAAGCCCTATAAGGCTGCATTAAAACAACAAATTGCCGTTATAGCAGATCCCGATTTAACACCCTCAGCAAAAATTATACAGGGAATGCGATCTAAGCAACAACCTTTTGGTTGCTTTGGTTTAAGAACTTCTGAACTGCATAAACAATATTTCAAACAGAATAAGTTAGATAGTGTAAGTACGAAAGAGTTTGATCAAATGGTCATTGAATCACATAAAAAACAACAACAAATTGAAGCAAATGACACGCTCTCTTTTGATGAATTTTTAAGCAAGTATTTTGCCCAATCTTAAGGGCTGAGGATTTAATAATACCCGAAAATATGGCGCAGGATTTTGTTTTCACAGTCGAGTAAGAAAATCAGGCGCATAGCAAGCTACGCAACTGATTTTCTTACTCGACTGTGGAGACAAAAGACAAGTCAGACTCGGGGATTATTGAATCTTCAGTCCTAACTATTAAATAGATGCTGGGTTTCACTACTCGTTCAACCCAGCCTACACCTTCCAGCAATAAAACAGATCCCTATCATCATGACATCTTTCGATATCCAAACTATTCAGTCAGAACTTCAAGCCAAAAAACCACGTACTATTTTAAAAGCAGCACTAGAAAACTTCGATAATATTGCGATCTCTTTTAGTGGTGCAGAAGATGTAGTACTCATTGATATGGCGCTTAATATTAGAAAAGATATCCAAGTATTTTCCTTAGATACTGGGCGTTTGCATCCCGAAACTTATCGATTTATCGAAAAAGTTAGGCAGCACTATAAAATTGATATTGAACTACTGACTCCAGATCGTGACGCGCTTGACTCTTTTGTTAAGGAAAAAGGCTTATTTAGTTTTTATCAAGACGGACATCAACCCTGTTGCGGCATCCGCAAAGTAGAACCACTTAGACGTAAACTTTCCCAACTTGATGCCTGGATTACAGGTCAAAGAAAAGACCAAAGCCTTGACACTCGGAATGATATTCCTGAAGTACAAATTGATACCTCCTTTTCTACTGATGAAAATCAGTTAATCAAATTCAACCCATTACTTAACTGGAAATCTTCTCAAGTTTGGGATCATATAGAAGCCTATCAAGTTCCTTATAATAATTTACATGAAAAAGGCTTTATCAGTATTGGTTGTGAACCATGCACCCGCGCAGTATTACCCAATCAACACGAACGCGCAGGCCGTTGGTGGTGGGAAGATGCCACTAAGAAAGAGTGTGGTTTACATGCTGGGAATATAAAAAAGTAACGTTTCCAAAAAAGAAAATAGGAGCGCAGTACTTTAGCCTGCTTTATTGATACTAAGGGAGGCAGTAACAAATAATATACCCATCTCTCTTGTCTTTTTATCCCTCCT
>CAZMQH010000205.1:0-3925 GCA_964568245.1 uncultured Methylomarinum sp. | reverse complement strand
TAACAAAAACAATCTTATTATCTAAATATGACTGAAAATAAACGTTCAATTCGTCAACGCGGAATTTATTTATTGCCTAACTTATTTACCACTGGGGCAATGTTTGCAGGTTTTTATGCGATAACATCCGCATTAGATGGACGCTTTGAAACATCGGCTATTTCAATATTTGTAGCGATGATTTTAGATGGTTTGGATGGGCGTGTAGCTCGGATGACTAATACTGAAAGTGAATTTGGCGTGCAGTATGATAGCTTGTCAGATATGGTTTCTTTTGGAGTTGCACCAGGCATTGTAATGTATATCTGGGCATTTGGAAGCTTAGGCAAGCTAGGGTTATTTGCAGCCTTTGTTCATACTGCAGGTGGTGCGCTTAGATTAGCTCGATTTAATACTCAAGTAGAAGTAGCAGACAAACGATATTTTCAAGGTTTACCTAGTCCGGCTGCTGCGGCTATTTTGGCTGGGGCGATGTGGATAAGCCTAGAGCTTGGTTATGATGTTGAATCTATAAAGTACTTAATATTAGTGCTGACTATTAGTACAGGCTTACTTATGGTCAGTAACTTTCGATATTCCAGTTTTAAAGAAATAGACCTAAAAGGTAGAGTTCCTTTTGTGGTTGCCATCGTCGTTATGTTGGGTATTGGCTTTATTATGGCTCAGGCAGAAATCATGCTATTTGTTATTGCTTTGGGCTATGCAATATCAGGCCCTATTATTACTTTGTTAACGCTAAGGCACAAAAGAAAAAATAGAAAGGCATAAACTTTTCTTGAGTGCTGTATAACATTGCAGTATAGTGACTGGCTATGAATATTCAATATAACAACAAACAAAACGATCAATCGCCTATACTAGGTGAGCGTTTTGTTTGTCTGTCTTCTCTTGCTTTTCTCTCTTTATTATTAAGAATTTTGCCCTAGTGGCATATTATCTTTTCTACCTCAAAAAATAACCCCTTTTTACTCAGCGTTTACGTTGAAAATGTTTCATGAATGGAGTTCTCATGAAAGACAAACTAATTATATTTGATACTACCTTACGTGATGGCGAGCAAAGTCCTGGCGCATCCATGACCCGAGATGAAAAAGTTCGGATTGCAAAAGCGCTTGAGCGGATGAAGGTTGATATTATTGAAGCTGGTTTCCCCGCTGCAAGCGTCGGTGATTTTGAAGCGGTACAAGCTGTTGCCAATACAGTAAAAGACAGTACTGTTTGTGGGCTTGCACGAGCATTAGATAAAGATATTGATAGGGCAGGTGAGGCGCTTAAAGGTGCTAATAGCTCAAGAATTCATACCTTTATCGCAACCTCTCCGATTCACATGCAAGTGAAATTGAAGATGGAGCCCGACCAAGTTATTGAATATGCCGTAAGAGCGGTTAAACGAGCGCGTCAATATACTGATAATGTGGAATTTTCACCTGAAGATGCGGGTCGATCTGATGAAGATTTTTTATGTCGTATTTTAGAAGCAGTGATAGATGCAGGTGCTACCACTCTAAATATTCCTGATACGGTGGGGTATAGTGTGCCTCATCAATTTGGCAGAATGATTGCCAATTTAATTAAACGTATTCCAAATGCGGATAAAGTGATTTTCTCAGTGCATTGTCACAATGATTTAGGTTTAGCGGTTGCTAATTCTTTATCTGCTGTGATGAATGGTGCAAGACAAGTAGAATGTACTATTAATGGGTTGGGTGAACGAGCAGGTAATGCATCACTAGAAGAGGTGGTGATGGCATTGCGTACTCGACATGATGTATTTCCATGTGAAACAGACTTAGATACAAAGGAAATTTTAAATTGTTCTAAGTTGGTATCATCAATTACTGGTTTTCCTGTACAACCCAATAAGGCGATTGTTGGAGCTAATGCTTTTGCACATGAATCAGGTATTCATCAAGATGGGGTTTTAAAAAATCCAGAAACTTATGAAATCATGAAAGCTGAAGATGTTGGCTGGTCGGCAAACCGCATGGTCATGGGAAAGCATTCAGGTCGTAATGCCTTTAAAAACAGGATGACTGAGTTAGGGCATGAGTTTAGTAGTGAAGAAGAGCTAAATGATGTTTTTTATCGTTTTAAACAATTAGCCGATAAAAAACATGAGATTTTTGATGAAGATTTACAAGCACTTATTTCTGAAGTCAATTCTGATGCAGAAGAAGAGCACATCAAATTGATCGCTTTGAAGGTCTGTTCTGAGATGGGGGAAGTGCCAAGTTCAACCGTCACACTTCGGGTTCATGATGAAGAATTAACTGGTAGCGCAGAAGGAAGTGGTGCGGTTGATGCCAGTTTAAAAGCGATTGAAAGCTTAGTTAAATCCAAGGCTACTCTAGAGGTTTATTCTGTTAATAGCATAACCAATGGGACTGATGCACAAGGGGAAGTCACCGTGCGATTAGAAAAAGCAGGGCGGATTGTCAATGGCCAAGGTGCTGATACTGATATTGTTATTGCATCAGCTAAAGCGTATATCAATGCGGTTTGTAAACTGAAAATACCTGAGAAACGTCAACATCCGCAAAAAGGGGATGTTTAATTATTGGTAGGCTGGGTAGAGCGAATAGCGAAATCCAGCATGTTAAAATGGGTTTTTATTAAAGTAGAGACAAGGCATGCCTTGTCTCTACAGCCAAGATTTTCTATCAATCATGCTGAATATTTTTAATGGATAATGCAACTCGATTACAATATCTAGAAGCAATGGGAATTGATGTCTGGGTGTCTCGAGTTGACATGCTAGTCGAGCAAGATCAATTGCTTGATGGTGATGAGCAAGTTGGAAGGCTATCTGAGCCGTCAGATATGGGTTGGCAAGAATTACAAAAACAAGTTGAAGCATGTAAACAATGTGCTTTATCTGATACACGGACACAAACTGTTTTTGGGGAAGGTGATATTAATGCGGACTGGATGCTAATTGGTGAGGCACCGGGTCAAACTGAGGAGCTAGCTGGTAAACCCTTTCTAGGGCCGTCAGGCTTTTTATTGACTGAAATGTTAAGAGCAATTGGTTTAAATAGAGAAGCGACTTATATTACCAATGTGGTGAAATGTAGCCCGCCTAATAAGAAAGACCCTAAAGTAAATGAGTTGAAGACTTGTAATGATTATTTGCAGCGTCAGATTATTTTAGTTAAACCCAAAATAATCCTCGCAGTAGGGCGTATTGCTGCTCAAACATTGCTTGGCACCAAACAACCATTATCTGAACTGCGAGGTACGGTTCACCATGTAAATGATATTCCTGTTATTGTGGTTTATCATCCCGCCTATTTATTAAGATCCTTGTTAGAAAAGCGTAAAGCTTGGCAGGACTTACAGTTGGCTTTGAAAATATATCAAAAAGAAAAATAATAATGAGTATATGGAAGTTATTAGATAAAGTTAAAAGTTTTATAATTTATGATGCAGATAAAGAATTTTATGCCAAAGTGTTTCCTGATTCTGTCGACAGAAAAGATCTGATGAGAATACGGGGAATGAGGCAAGAGGATTTACCCGAAGTTCTTGCTATTGAAGGCAAAAGTTATAAATTTCCCTGGAGTGAAGGGGTTTTTAATGATTGCTTAAAATCAGGGCATTATAGTTGTTTAGTCTGCCAAGAGCTGGATGTTATTGTCGGATTTAGTATTGTGTCAATAATGGCTGGCGAAGCGCATATTATGAATATATGTGTAGATCCTGCTGTTCAAAAGCAAGGAGTGGGAAGTAAGTTATTAGAGCATATGATTGTTCTTGCAACTAAAAAAGCTGAAACTATCTTTTTAGAAGTTAGACCGTCCAATAAAGGGGCAATCTCACTTTATGAAAAAAGAGGTTTTAATGAAATTGGTGTGCGAAAAGCTTATTATCCAGCTGATAATGGTTATAAAGAAGATGCTGTTATGTTTGCACTAGAGCTGGTTAG
>CAZMQH010000204.1:0-3935 GCA_964568245.1 uncultured Methylomarinum sp. | reverse complement strand
TCAGCTTTAGACAACTGATTTCTTTGTCTATGTAACGCGGCTCGCATGGTAATAAGAACCACATTATCTTTATGCTCTAATAAAGCATTATCCAGTAATTTTTCTGCCTTTTTCTCCTGTTTTAAAGCAACATAGCTATTAACCATACCCGAAAGCACATTGGGATCTACTGGTTTGGTCTCTCGAATTATTTCAAATTTAGCAATAGCCTCTTCAAACCTTTGTTGTCCCATATAAAGCTGAGCCATTTTATAGTGAGCCAATTCTTTATTTTCAGACGTATCTAAAAGCTCTTTAGCTAGACTTTCGGCTTTATCCCATTCCTGATGTTTACCATACAGGTCAATCAGCATAATAGTCATATCCTGATTTTTCTTAACTAAAGGCCTGGTTTTTTCTAATAATCTAATAGCGCCCATTTCATCTTTAGCTTGCACTTTTAAGCGAACAAGGTCTTTTGCAGCAATTAAATTTTTGGGATTAATCTGTAATACTTTTTCTAGTGATTCTGATGCCAGCTCAGCATTGTTATTTTTTAATTGAGCCATCGCTAAAATCATTAAGGCTTTTTCAGACTCTGGATTATCTCTTAATACAGTTCGAGCATCAGCTAATGCTGCATCAAACTCACTGTCTTTCATTAACAGAGCCGCTCTCAACAACAGAGCCTGAACATTTCTAGAATCAAGTTCTATAACTTCCTCAACTAACTTTCGAGCTTGGCTTTGTTCACCTTTAGCAATAAAAAAACCAGCCAATCTATTTCGAGCATCAATCCCCGCAGCCCCTAATTTATCATCTTCAACAATCCCTTCAAGAATTTTCTGAGCTTTAACGGGTTGATCTTTATACAAAGCCAACTTAGCAAATCTAAAACCAAACTTATCCGGGTTTTCACTAATTAAAACATCTAATTCTTTTTCTGCTTGATCAAAGCCACGTTGTTTACTCAAAAAATCAATTAAAACAAACTTGGGTTGATCTTTCTCAGGCATTTGAACAACCAAGTTTTTTAAAACCTTTTCAGCCTGATCAATTTTTTCTCTCATCAAATAAAGCTTAGCAAGATTATAATGAAGCTTTTCATTTTCAGGAAACTGTATCAACAAGGGTTTATACAAGGCCTCAGCTTCATCCTTTTTATCCTCAAGCAATAAAATATTAATTTTAACCAAGTGTAATTCCAGTTTATCAGGGTGTGCTTGTAAGGCTGTTTCCAATACACCTTTAGCTTCCTCCAGTTTTTTTTCATCTCCCAATAGCTTTATCATCAACAATGATGCATCGTAATGCCCTGCTTCAGCGCTTAGGGCGAGTTCTAACATTGCTTTCGCTTCTGACACTTGTTTATTTGCCAAATAAATAATGGCCTTTAATAGCAATGCATCCGGATTATTAGGCTGGACGGCTAATACTAATTCAGCCTTTTCTGAAGCTTTATCCTTATCTCTGCTAAATAACATTAACTTACCCAGCTTTATTTGGGCAGAGTAATGATCAGGTTTAGCCTCAATAACGGCAGATAGATTGGCATACATTTTTCGCCAGTCCATTTTTTTCTCTGCGGCTAGAGCCATTAAATATCGAGCTTTTATATTTTTTGGATTAATCTGTAATACATTCTTTAGCTCAACCTGCATTTTTTCATCATTTCCCTCATCAAAATACGTTTGAGCTTTATTTAGGTATTTCACCTCACGTTCTTCAGCGCCATCACAGCCGAGCAGAAAAGTGAAACTTATTCCTAAACACAATGCTAATACCTTTTTTCCCAACATACTTTCCTCGTTCATATGATTACCAAACCGTAACTAATCTATTTTTTTAAAATTTGAAGTGCAAAAAAAAGTTTTTATACTCCAAGTAACAAATATAACCCAATGTAAATATTATTGTAACTATTCAGTGCCTTTAAATAACTATACTTTGTAGGAGCGTCCGCCCTCGGCGCGAATAAAACCATGCTCTTTTTTCTAAACACAATCCATTATCAATCGCGCCGAGAGCGAACGCTCCTACCTCATGGAGTTTAATTAATACGCTGAATAGTTAAATTTTTATGGTTCTACCTAAAGAGTCGAATAAACAATAGATAGCAGAGTTATACCTGACAACGCAGAAAAATACCGTGATAACCTAAACTTATAAACATCACGGTGTAACAAATATTCTAGAGCATAAACTAAACAAAATAATCTAAACGTTACCGACCCTATCCACTTTAAATCAATAAGAAAAATACAAGCAATAATAAACAAGATAACTAAAATATCTTGAGTAGTAATCCTAAATTTATCTTTCCGTGTAACTCGAATGGCTAGAGAAACCACACAAATTAACACCACCAAAAAAGCATCCATTAGCCAATGAGTATGAATAGCTAATTCTGGTAACTCCTGCTCCATAACGTTAGCAGCAATAGCGGCAGTATAAACACTAAACCTTACCCAAACATCCTGAATATACCTAGGTAAAATAAAGTACAAAGCCATGGCAGAAACGATCACTAAATACATTTCATTTGATAAGTTTATAATTCGCTCTGACATACACAATAATTGTGTCGCAACGAAAAAGGCCAGTGCAACATTAATATAATGCCGACAAAACTGAAACAAATCATCATTTCTAAACAATCGACTATATTTTCGCCGCTCAGTTCCTTCGGCGACTTGATGCAAGGTCCATTTTTTTTCAGCCGCCCAATAAAAAAGCACTAAAATAGTGGCTGAAATAATCAAGAACACACCGACAACCGTAATATCTGAGGCATAACGAAAAAACAAAGCCGAAGCTAAAAAAATGCTTTGCAAAACATAAATAGATCCCACCGCTTCGGCATGAGAAAAGCCATATTCCATTAGTCGGTGATGAATATGACTTTTATCTGGTGAAAATGGCGATTTTCCCGCTCGAAGCCTTCGTACCATCACAGTCAAGGTATCTACTATAGGCAAGCCTAAAAGAAGTAAAGGCAAGGCAGGGTTTAATACAGGATTCAAGTATTGTGTTAAATAGATAGCCAAAAACACAGCCATAAAACCAATAAATTGGCTACCCGTATCCCCCATAAAAACAATAGCAGGATGGGTGTTAAACCACAAAAATCCAACAATTCCACCGGCAATCGCTAAAGCAATAATAGCGAGATTCCCCCCTGCCCCATTTGCATCTACTGCCAAAAAAGCAATGACCGCAAAAGTCATTAACATGATCCCTGCAGCTAAACCATCTAATCCATCAGACAAATTAACCGCATTGGTCACTCCAATAACAAAAAACACAGTTAATGGAAGCGCCAGAATTAACCAAGCAGGATCTAAGCCTAAAAAAGGAATGGCAGATATATAAAGCCCCCCCGCCATAGTGATAAAAACAGCAAGGAATTGTCCTAAAAACTTCCATTTATAACTTAATTCAAATCGATCATCTAGCAAGCCAAAAACAATAATAACTAAACTACCCGCAACAAGGCTTAGCAATTGCATTTCAAATGAGATGAAAAATAAAATCGCAACAATTGCACCTATAGCCAACCCTAAGCCGCCACAACGAGGAATTGCCACTTTATGCACCTTGCGTTCACCAGGCTCATCAAGCATATGTAGAAAACCTGCATACCGCATTAAAATGGGGATTAGCACAAGGCTAATAATGATAGCGGTAACAAATGAAAAAAATAAAACCATTTTTGTTTTTTTATTTGTGGCTCTATACACACCACAAGTTAAAGAGAATTAAAAATAAGTAGCCTTGATGTAGTGAAACGAAATCAAGGGAACTCTCAGATAAACCTTGATTCCACCTTGTTTAACCAAGGCTACAACGGCTTAACTTAACATGACCCTTTATTCTTGCAGAAGAAAAAGCCGAGTACATTGCCCCGTAAGTTTTCATCATGCCTGCATGCTTTTAGCTGGAATCTAAGTGTTTAA
>CAZMQH010000203.1:0-3943 GCA_964568245.1 uncultured Methylomarinum sp. | reverse complement strand
AGGGATAAAAAGACAAGAGAGCTGGGTATATTATTTGTTACTGCCTCCCTTAGGCCGAGTTTTTATTAACTCAAGCCGCTAGCCATTCATCTTGCATATCTTCTTTAATAACTGTTAATGCTGATTCAGTTTGAATAAACTGCCACTCGAAATGATCGGATATAGGTAAATCATCCATATTTTCATAGTCAATCTCTGTGTCGATATTAGTTATTTTATTCATAATATTTTCTCCAGTAATGTTAGTTACAACTATATCGGCTGACAGAAAAAAAACTATTGTACTTTAGTACTAATATTATTGATTTTTTATAAATTTGTGAAGTATAACCCAATTTATATTGTTTTTAACCTTTCTTGCCATTGCTTAGTTTTTAATTTTAAATCATCAATATTAATAGTCGTTAGGTTACCCTGTTTTAATAATTGTTTTCCTGAAACCCAAACATCGCTTACTTGTTGTCTGTTGGCAGCGTAAACAATTTGAGAAACAGGATCATATAAAGGTTGTGTTTCCAGTTGGTCTAGGTCAATGGCAATCATATCCGCTGATTTCCCTATGGATAATGACCCCGTGTAATCGTCTATTCCTAATGCTTTAGCACCATTGAGAGTAGCCATTTTTAATGCTGTTATTGCGGGTACTGCACTGGCATCACCTGATACGCCTTTGGCTAATAATGCTGCTGTCCGCATTTCACCAAACATATCCAAGTCATTATTACTGGCTGCACCATCTGTTCCTAGCGCAACATTAATTCCTGCTTCAATACATTTTGCGATAGGGCAAAAGCCGCTAGCTAATTTTAAGTTGGATTCAGGGCAATGGATAATATGACATCCTGTTTCGGCAATTAGTTGAATGTCGGAATCCGTTAATTGAGTCATATGCACAGCCATAAATGAAGGGTTTAACAGGCCTAAGCTATGCAGACGCTCGATGGGGGTTTGATTGGTTTTTTGTTGCTGATCTTGTACTTCATGTTCCGTTTCATGAAGGTGCATATGTACCTGACAATCTAACTCATCAGTTAATGTGCGTACTTTACTGAGAGGGTCATCAGACACGGTATAAGGAGCATGAGGGGCAAAAGGTGTAGTTATTAAAGGTTCATGTCTTAATTGTTCATGTAATGCTAGGCCCTTTGCGATGTAAGAGTCACTGTTTTCAGCCCAAATGGTAGGGAAATCAATTACAATTAGGCCTATGCTGGCACGAATACCATGTTGAATTGCTTGATGAGCTGTAATATCAGGGAAGAAATACATATCATTAAAACAAGTGGTGCCGCCTCTAATCATTTCGGCAATGGCCAAATCTGTTCCATCCCTTACAAAAGCTTCACTTATCCATTTTTGTTCTAGGGGCCAAATATGGTTTTCTAGCCAGTCCATTAAGGGTAAGTCATCCGCTATTCCACGCATTAACGTCATGCTAGCATGAGTATGACTGTTGATTAATCCAGGAATGAGTGCATGGTTAGGCAATTTTTCAATTGTTTTTGCTTGGTACTTTTTTTCAGCTTGAGTATTTGGAAGTAAATCAATGATTTTTCCATTGTTAACAACTAAAGCATGGTTTTCATGGGTTACTGAATCTTCATCAACAGGTATAATCCAGCGTGCTTGAATAAGTAAGTCGACTTTCATTGGTTTTTTTCCTAACAGTGTAAGTTATACTTCACACGGCCACCGATACGGATTTCTATCGGTCGATTTTTGCCGATAGACTGCGTTGCTAAAACAGTTGCGTAGCTAGCTATGCGCTTGTTTCAGCGCCTTGCTATCGACAAAAATCCACTCGCTATAAATTCCGCATCCGTGACCGCGTGAAGTATTGAATTATAACTAGATATAAAAAATGTGTAATAAAAAATGAATTTAAATGATGGATTGAATGTTCAAACTCTTGAATGGACAGGAAAAAGTTTGAAGGTACTGGATCAGCGTGCCTTGCCCGAAAAAACAATCTTTGATGACTATACTCATGCAGTGGGAGTTGCTGAAGCCATCTCAACCATGCGTGTTAGAGGAGCACCCGCTATTGGAATTGCAGCTGCCTATGGGGTAGCGCTATCGGTTATGTCCCATTATTCAAATTCTGAAGCAAACTGGAAAAACAATGTTCTTAATGATATTCAGCAGCTTGCAGACTCACGGCCAACAGCGGTTAATTTATTTTGGGCATTAGAAAAAATGCAAAAATTGTTGGAACAACAGACAGGAGATCCGACTCAAGTCATTAAGCAAGCAGCGATACAAATTCATCTTGATGATATTAATGCAAATCAGTTAATGGGTGAGTTAGGTGCTGATTTGATAGGACCAAATAAAACCTTAATGACCCATTGCAATGCAGGTGCATTAGCCACAGGCGGATATGGCACGGCTTTAGGCGTGATTAGAAGTGCTCATAAACGTGGGGTGGCAAAAGTATATGCAGGGGAAACCCGCCCTTGGTTACAAGGCGCGCGTTTAACGGTATGGGAATTAGCACAAGATAATATTGCCGCTACCTTAATTGCAGATTCAGCCGCTGCTTGGTTGATGAAGTCTGGGGAGTTAGACTGGATTATTGTTGGGGCTGATAGAATTGCAGCAAATGGTGATGTGGCTAATAAAATTGGCACTTATTCATTATCAGTATTAGCAAAACAACATGGGGTAAAAGTGATGGTGGTAGCTCCAGTATCAACCATTGATTTTGCCATGAAAACAGGGGAAGGAATCGAGATTGAACAGCGTCATCAGAATGAACTGTTAGCTGATTGTTATATCAATAAAGCTTCTGTAGTGAGTGCTTGGAACCCCGTTTTTGATGTGACTCCTGCCAGCTTAATTTCAGCTATTGTGACAGAAAAAGGGGTTGTTCTGGAACCTGCAAAAAGTGGAGTAAAACATTTACAATGATTAATCTAAAAGAAAAGGGAAATAGCCCAGTTTATGCGTTTAATTGTTTACTGCAGGGACTAAAATTATTAGCTAAAAAAGAGTTAAGAAAATTTTTGCTTATTCCCATTTGCATTAATCTGGTTTTATATAGTACAGCTTTGGCTTTAGGGTATTTTTATATTTCAGATTTGGTTACGCAGTTTATCCCATCGTGGTTATCTTGGTTAGAATGGCTAATCTGGCCATTATTTTATATTAGTCTTTTTGTTGTTGGTTTTTTTACCTTTACGCTTTTAGCCAACCTAATTGCAGCCCCTTTTTATAGCCAATTAGCGCTTAAAACCTTAGAACTTATTTCAGGGCAAGAAAACACAGTGGCTGAGCAAAAGATTGCTCCGGCCATTCTTGCTGAAATAAATCGAATGATATATTTGGTTAGTCGCATGTTACCGCTACTTATTTTATTTGTAATTCCTGGTGTTAATTTAATAGCTCCTTTTTTATGGGTATTATTTGGCGCTTGGGGAATTGCATTGGAATATATGGCCTACCCATTAGAAAATAAAGGCTTGTTATTTGTAGAGCAAAAACAACAGGCAAAAGCAAAAAGGCTTGGGGTATTAAGTTTTGGTGGGCTGACTCTTATTGGCCTGTCTGTTCCCGTGTTAAACCTTGTTATTGCTCCAGCGGCGGTAATAGGTGCTACTGTGTATTTTTATGGAATTTCTGATAATAAGGTGTAATAAAACCTTCCTTAACCTCAATGGCATTAAGGAACGTGTACGGAATAACTTCTCGACTTTATAATGCAGGTTTTTTATTTCAGATGCTGAAAATCAGGGAACCGGAGCGACAGTGAAGTGGTGATTTTAGTCCGCAGTAGGCATCAGGGAACAAGCTAAAGCCAAGTAAATATAGCATGCGAGGGAGGCTAAAATTTTATCCCGATAAGCAGTCAAGTCAGTGAGGTAAGCTTTAACGGAGCGGCTTTTGTGTGGAGTTGAAGCGTACTGGGGCACTTTATTAGGGACTTGCAAGTAATGAATATACC
>CAZMQH010000202.1:0-3949 GCA_964568245.1 uncultured Methylomarinum sp. | reverse complement strand
ATCAATCAATTCAATTTAGAGGTAGCTAAAGTTAATCTTCCAAAGATTAACAAAAACCAACGATTACGCAATGAAAAGAATGCCAAATTATTAGAAAATTGGGATCAACAAAGTAATAGGGATAGAAAGTCACAACGTTTTTTAGCCGCGCAAAAGGTTATCAACCATTTTGCCGATGAAGATAGAAAAAAATTAATGCCAAAAATTAGAGAGCTATTGGATAAAATTAACTATCATCGGGCTCCAAACAATAAAATCACACTTTCTACTGTCATGGCAATATTATCGCAACCATGAATATAAAAAAAATTATAACAGGGTTACTGTGCATATTTACCAGTTTAACTATTCATGCGGAAGATGCTCTTCCGTTTGAAATTGACTATTCACAAATAGGACCTGCTAAACCTTTGCGGTTCTATACAACGATCAGAACTTTATATGGTGAAGGAATCGAGTCTACTACAGACGGAAAGACCAGAGAAGCTAATGAACAAATGAGGTTAGGGCTACGCTATCACCGTGACTTACCCTATAACTGGTTTTTCAAAGGAAATATTCAAGGTGTATTTCAACATCGTAAGGTTAATAATGAACTTACATCAAATCAAATCTGGGATGCACATTTTGAAGTCAGGGAGCTTTATCTGGAAAATAAGCAGTTGTTTACTGATTTACCGATTGGGGTATTGGGAGGACGTAAAGAATTCAGAGATGATAGAGGCTGGTGGTATGACAATCTACTGGATGTTGCTCAGTTGCAATTTAATTCTACTTTACTCAATGCCAAGCTAAGTTTTGGTGGCAGGATTGTTGACGAACGAGTGGTTAGCGAAGATCAAAATATTGGCTTTGAAGACAGTCAATTTATTATTGCCCATATTGATTATCAGTTTCATTATCGGCATCATTTTCAGAGTTATGCTATTCATCAACAGGATGATTTTTCAAACAACGCCATAGGGACGGTGGTAGATAACGCTACTAACGTAGCTTCTGAGTTAGATCTATTGTGGGTTGGGTTTCGTTTTAATGGATTATTTTCATTAGCGGATAAAAGTAAACTGAATTACTGGGTAGATTTTTCTACCGTTAATGGCTCCGAACGTAACTTTAATCGGGTTGATGTTTCAACCAATCAACAAGTCATTAGTAGCATCCGAAATGTTGATATTTCTTTTGGCTATGGAATGGATTTAGGCACTTCATGGCAATCTGTTGACGACAAATGGGGGCTAGCTGTAAATTATGCGATAGGTTCTGGTGATAGTAGTGATTCTGACCGTCAATCATCTTTTAGACAGCCTACTATTGCCAATAATAGAGGTAGAATTCTGGGTGATAGCCGTGTCCGTATCTACGGAGAATTATTAAGACCTGAACTGGCAAATATACAATTAGTTAATGTAACAACGGGTTACAGGATAAATGATGTTTTTTGGTTACAAGGGAGTTACTTTCATTATTGGCAAGTCCAGGCCGATCAACGACTAAATGCTTCTGTTTTAAGCATTTCACCCAATGGAAAAAATAAAGAAATAGGTAACGAAATAGATTTGACTTTAATTACATTATGGAAAAAAAGTTTCAGATCACAATTAACCTTGTCGGGTTTTCGTTCAGGTGATGCATTTGATCAAACAGCAAACTCTAGATACGCTTATAAAGGTCTCCTTGAACTTCAATACTTTTGGTAAAATGAAACTTAAAATAACAATTATTATTGCTACTACTATTTTCTTTGCCTCAATTTCAGGCTGTACGGTTTTTAATAAAATAGACTTCGCTGATAGACAACAAAACAAACGCTTAGATCGGGAGCATTGGCAATACTTGGCTGATCGTGGTTTCCCTGAAGGGTTTATTGAGTTAGGGAACATGGCTGAATCATCAGCGGATGAATTTCATCTCGCCTTAGCTTATTATCAGCGAGCTTATGATCTAGGTCATGAACCAGCAGCTTACTATCTTGGCCGATATTATTATAGGCATCATCAAAACTCTGAAGAATTAGAGCGTGCTAAAGTCTGGACAATAAAAGCTACGCAACAAGAGAGTATAAAAGCTTACCTGCTTTATGCCGATATATTATTGTCTGATCAAGATGTAAAAGAAAACTTTAACGTCGCATTATCAATATTTAAGGGTTTATCGAGTCATGGTCATGCGACTGCCAGTAGACGTTTAGCTAAATTATACGAACAAGGTATCAGTACTAACAGGGATAGAAGCAAAGCTATCGAATACTATAAGCTGGCAGTTAGTCAGGGACATCTTGAGTCGGAACTGAATATTGGACGTTTGTATACTGATGGTTCTGCCACTAATACTGATCTGGGTAAGGCAGAATCTATTTTTCTTCGATTTGCTGAATCCGGTAATCCTCAAGCGGCTTATTTATTGTCCAAACTTTACCTGCGCAAGTCTGTTATTGAAAATAAACCTTTACTTGAAAAATCAGTTGAGTGGCTTAAAATATCTGCTGACAAAGGTTTTGTTCCTGCAAAAATACGACTGATTAACCTACATCTTGCTGAAAATCCAGATAACGTTGAATTTGCTGTTATAGAGCTTACCAAGTTGTCGGTTCTGAATGAAGGAAGTGCCAGTTATCAGTTAGGCCGTTTATTTAACACAAAGAATCTTGAAGCAAATAAAGAACAAGCGTTGAAATATTATCATTTAGCTTATCAGCAAGGTTATGAGCTTGCTGCTTTCAGGCTTGCAGAATACTATTATATTCATAAAAAAAATGAAGATGATATGGTGCAGGTTCGGCATTGGAAGCAAAAAGCATCTCAACAAAAAACGGATACTGCAATATTTCTTCAAGCTGAGTTTATGCTGACGGGTAGCAATGGTTGGCAACAAAATAAAGATAAAGCGATTGAAATGTACAAAGGCTTATCTGAACGAGGAATGCGCTTCTCAAGCAGAGCCTTAGCTCGCATTTTTGAAGCGGGTATTTATACCAATAAAGACCTTCAGCAGGCTTTGTTTTACTTTGAAATGGCAGCCTCTCAAGGTGATGTGCTCTCAAAACTGAATGCAGCTAATTATTATGCAAATGGCATAGGTGTAGAACAAGATTGGCCACGAGCAGAAGCAGTTTTTCTTCAATATGCAAAAACCAGATACCATAAAGCAGCCTATTTATTAGCAAATAACTATGAAAAACAGGCGATACTTTCGGGTAACAAAATCCCTGAACAGGCGGTTTATTGGTATCAAATTGCAGCTAAGAAAAAAAACACGCCAGCTCGCTTAAAAGTGGCAGAAATGAAACTTCAAGGTGAAGGTTTGCCTCAAGATATTAATAAGGCTATAGCTGAATTGAACTTGCTCTCAGAACAAGGTATTGCTAGGGCAAGTTTTCGTTTGGGAACGTTTTATTCAGAAATACTAAATGAGAATATTGACCTGGCATTACATTTTTATCAAAGAGCTTTTATTCAAGGTTCACCACAATCTACATTTATATTAGCGGAAAAATATCGACAAGGCATTGGAATAAAGGATCAGTCAATCAAAGAGACCTTTGTTAAATTGGCAAATACGGGTAATTCTGACTCAGCCTATCTTTTAGGTATTTTAGATGAGGTACTTTTAAAACCCAACAGTGCGCTGATTTGGTATAAAAAAGCGGCTAATACAGGACATGCCGAGGCTCAACTGGCTTTAGTCAATCAATATCAAAAAGCAGGCAACTTTGAAGCAGCTAACCAGTGGCTATTGAAAGCAGTGCAGGCGAATAATGGCACTGCACTGTTGCAATATGGTGAAGCTTTATTTTGGGGGCGAAAAATGAAAGCAAATAAAATACAGGGTTTAGCATACATACTTTCAGCATCAAGGCTCCATATCAAAAATGCCGTAAGCAAATCATTGATAATGATGGTTAACTTGAATAGTGTAGAAAAAATTGAACGTGCTAATCAGCTCTCAAAAG
>CAZMQH010000201.1:0-3983 GCA_964568245.1 uncultured Methylomarinum sp. | reverse complement strand
ATAACAGGTCATAAAATCAAATTATACAGTGTAACTACAAATTCGACCCATTACCCAATATTTTTATAAATAGTAACTAAATTGGAATAAGATTTCTCAGGTTTCTTGTCTGAATTTGTTGGGGTATTATATAATTCTAAGCAAAAAAAAACCAAACACTAAAAGTGTTTGGTTTTTTTATTTGGCGTCCCCAGGGGGGTTCGAACCCCCGTTACCGCCGTGAAAGGGCGGTGTCCTAGGCCTCTAGACGATGGGGACTAAGACTTTAAACTTTGTTAGCATATATGGTGGAGCCAGGCGGGATCGAACCGCCGACCTCAACACTGCCAGTGTTGCGCTCTCCCAATTGAGCTATGGCCCCTTAGTTGAGTTCCATAATTATACAGATTATTTATTGATTGTCTAGCTTTTCTTTTATAAAATCTATGGCTCGTGCCATTCTAGTTAAAGTTTTTTCTCTGCCTAATAAAGATAAGGTTACATCAATTGCTGGGGATACACTAGCTCCAGAAATAGCAACACGTAGTGGTTGAGCAACCTTACCTAATTTCAATTCCATTGCTTCAGCTGTATCAAGTACTATTTGATGAAGTTTTTCGCCATCCCAGCCTTCAGTTTGACTAAAAGCATCCATTAAAGTTTGTAGCACTTCATCTGAACCCGCTTTAAAATTCTTTTTGGCGGCCTTTTCATCATAAGATTCAAACTCTTGGTAAAAATAGTGACTTGCTGCTGCCATTTCTACTAAAGTTTTACTACGTTCTCTTTGTGCCTTAACCAGGTCAACTAAAGCTGGGCCATTTTCAACATCCAAGTCTTGGTCGATCATATGCCAGGCTAAATGCTTGGCGACATGTTCAGCTTCAGCATTCATAATATGTTGATGATTTAACCACAGCAATTTTTCTGCATTGAAAGTAGACGCTGATACATTACAACCGTCTAAATCAAATAGGTTAATCATTTCATCAATTGAGAATATTTCTTGATCGCCATGAGACCAGCCCAAACGCACTAAATAATTAAGCAAGGCTTCTGGTAAATATCCATCATCACGGTATTGCATGACACTAACCGCACCATGTCTTTTAGAGAGTCTTGCACCATCAGAACCTAAAATCATCGGTACGTGTGCATATTTTGGTAATTCAGCGCCTAATGCATTAAGAATATTAATTTGTCTAGGTGTGTTGTTTATATGATCGTCACCTCTAATTACATGACTGACCCCCATATCCATATCATCAACAACAACGGTTAAGTTGTAGGTTGGTGTGCTATCAGATCGGGCAAGAATTAAATCATCTAATTCTTTGTTTGCAACGACAATATCACCCTTTACCAAATCATGAATAACAACTTCACCATCAATCGGGTTTTTAAAACGAATCACCCCTTCTGTATGATTAGCACTTTTACATTTACCGTTATATCTTGGTTTTTCTTTATTGGCTTTTTGCTGTTCTCTTAACGCATCTAATTCTTCACGCGTGCAAGTACAATAGTAAGCATTACCTTGATCTAATAATTTCTGAATAATTTCTTTATAGCGATCAAAACATTGTGTTTGATAAAAAGGCCCTTCATCGTGAGTAAGACCAAGCCAATTCATACCATCAAAAATTGCATCAACAGATGCTTGAGTTGATCGTTCTAAATCAGTATCTTCAATTCTTAGGATGAATTTTCCACCTTTTTTCTTGGCATATAACCAAGAAAAAAGAGCTGTTCTAGCGCCACCTACATGTAAGTAACCTGTTGGACTTGGTGCGAAACGTGTTTTTATTGTCATTTATTGATTTTGATAGGTTTGGATATAATGATTATTCATAATTACTCAGTATGATTGCCATTGCTCTTAAATCCTCTCTTGCTGGATACCACACGGATGTAGGTAAGTAGAGCAATGCAGGAGAAATTGTCTAGAGGGCTTAAGAGAAAAAATTATTGCTATTTAATACTACTGAGTAGTTACCATTATTCTTAAATAAAAAGCTTATTTTCTATTTCATCATTAAGATATTTAGCGCATATTTTTTTGGTATTTGATGAGAGGCTCTAAAACGTATGCTTTTATAATCAAATTTTACACTGCCTTTAGCCGTGGGGTTTCGCCCTAAAATGGCCAATGATGTGCCATGACCTTGATTAGCTGCTTTTTCATACCATTGAGTTGCCATATTTTTGTTACCAGTCACCCCAACACCTATATCGTACATAGCCGCCATAATCACTTGTGCTTCAATCAAACCTTGCTTGGCTGCTTTTGTCATCCATTGAGCAGCACGTTTATTGTCAACCTCGACACCTCGCCCTAAAATAAAAAGAGAGGCGAATTTAGCTTGTCCCAAAGCGTTACCTTGTTCTGCACTTTGCTTAATCTGTTCTTTAGTTTCAGCATTGGAAACCGTATTAACAGACAACAAACTAAGCAGCAAAAACAACTTAAGTAATTTAATCATAACTCACCCCAAATTAATCTATTATTTCAATTCCACCCATATAAGGCTTTAACGCCTCAGGAACATGTATTCTACCTTGTTTATCTTGGTAATTTTCCATCACAGCGATTAATGTTCTTCCTGCTGCCAAACCAGAACCATTGACGGTATGAACTAGCTCAGGTTTACCTGTTTCAGGGTTGCGCCAGCGCGCTTGCATGCGTCGAGCCTGGAAATCTTTAAAATTACTGCATGAAGATATCTCTCGATATTTACCTTGACCGGGTAACCACACTTCTAAATCATAGGTTTTAGACGATGAAAAACCAGTATCACCAGCACATAACAATACTTTTCTATAAGATAAATTTAGTTTCTTAAGAATGTTTTCAGCATGATTAGTTAAATCTTCATGTGCTTGCACTGATTGCTCAGCCGTTACAATTTGTACCAACTCTACTTTTTCAAATTGATGCTGACGAATCATTCCCCTTACATCACGCCCATAAGCACCCGCTTCACTTCTGAAACATGGGGTATGACATACAAATTTAAGTGGCATTTCTTTAGCATCAACAATGACATCTCTTACCATATTGGTAACAGGCACTTCGGCTGTTGGAATTAAATATAACGCAGGGTCTTCACTTGCTTTAAATAAGTCGGCTTCAAACTTTGGTAACTGCCCAGTACCATATAAACTGTCAGCATTTACCAAAAAAGGGACGTAAGTTTCACTATAGCCATGTTCCTCTGTATGTGTATCTAACATCAGTTGAATAATTGCACGTTGCATTCTAGCTAAAGGGCCTTTTAATATTGCAAATCGAGCACTTGCAATTTTTGCGGCTAATTCAAAATCCAAACCTTTACTTTCACCTAAATCAACATGGTCTTTTGGCTCAAATGAAAATTCAGGAATATCACCCCATTTTGAAATTTCGACGTTATCCCCTTCATCTTTTCCTGCGGGCACTGCTTCATCAAGGTAATTAGGAATGGCTTCCATTAAAGCTGTCATTTCATTTTGAATATCCGCTAATTCTGTTTCTGCTTGCTTTAATTGATCACCCAAGTGTTGCACTTGATCAAGTAAAGGCCGAATATCTTCACCCTTCGCTTTTGCTTGACCTATGCTTTTTGCGCTTTTATTCTTTTCATTTTGTAACTCTTGAGTATTAATCTGCACAGCTTTACGTCTAGCTTCTAGACTTTCATAAGCCACTGCATCAAAAGCATAAGAACGCCTGTCTAGTTGCTTTTTTACTTCGTCAAGATCCGATCTGAATAAACGAGGGTCTAACATAACAATAAGTTACCTAAAAATGAAAATTTTAAAATAGATAGTATACACACAGAATTCATGCCACACATAATGAGTTAAGTACCTGAGTATATTTAATTTAACAGAAATATCGTAGGAGCGTCCGCCCTCAGCTCGATTTACTAAAGAAAATAGCATTGTTTTATTTGCGCCGAGGGCGGACGCTCCTAAAAACCACTATTAATCTGTCAGAATAATTAAAATACTAACTAAGGAAC
>CAZMQH010000200.1:0-4008 GCA_964568245.1 uncultured Methylomarinum sp. | reverse complement strand
TGACCGCTACGATAAGCCTTTTCTATTAATTTACAAGCAAATATAAACCGATCCGATAGTGAATGGGTCGGTAATATATAGAAGCTAGCTTCAGGCATTTGCTCTATCAATAAGATACTGACTTAGTAGGGGGACAGGGCGGCCTGTTGCGCCTTTGTTTGCCCCGCCTGAACGCCAAGCTGTACCTGCAATATCCAAATGAGCCCAACGATAATCTTCAGTAAAGCGAGATAAGAAACAAGCCGCTGTAATGGTGCCAGCATCACGACCACCGATATTGGCTAAATCAGCAAAATTAGATTTTAATTGCTCGTGATATTCTTCCCAGAGAGGTAAACGCCATAAGCTATCACAGGCTGTCTCACTGGCTTGGATTAATTCATCACATAAAACATCATCATTGCCTAACAGTCCGCTTGGCACTCGGCCTAATGCGACTAAACATGCTCCTGTTAATGTTGCTAAATCAATCACTACTTCAGGATTGAATTTTTTTGCATAAGTTAAAGCATCGCAAAGAATTAAGCGGCCTTCAGCATCTGTATTTAATATTTCTATCGTTAGGCCCGCCATACTGGTGACAATATCGCCAGGTTTATTGGCATCTCCATCGGGCATATTCTCAGATGAAGGCACAATGCCAACGACGTTGATAGGTAAATTCATTTCAGCAATGGCTTGTAATGTGCCAAGAACCGCTGCTCCTCCACACATGTCATATTTCATTTCATCCATGCCTGCACCTGGTTTTAGCGAAATACCACCCGCATCAAAAGTTAAACCTTTACCGACTAAAACGATAGGTTTGCTGTCTTTAGCGCCTCCTCGATAATCTAAAACAATAAGTTTTGCAGGTTGGCGACTGCCTCGAGATACGGATAGAAAAGATCCCATGCCTAACGCTTCCATATCATTTTCTTCCAACACTTCAATGCTCATATTGTTGGCGTTTGAAGCAATAGTTGCTGCTTTTTCTGCAAGGAAGGTGGGCGTGCAATAATTGCCGGGTAAGTCAGCCAACAGTTTGGTTAAATCCATACCGTTTGCAATGGCTACACCTTGAGCTAACCCAATACCTGCTTGAACTTTTGTTTCCTTAGTGACGGAAATAGTTATTCTTTCTAGATCAATCGCAGGATCTTTAATGCTTTTTGTTTGTTGAAATTGATAGGTTGCATCATTAAATACTTCGATGATTTGACGTGTTTTCCATGTGCAATCAAAGTTTTCTATTTCAGCATCAACTAAAGTACAACTTGCTGATTTTATTTTTAAGGTTTTTAGAGTGCTTATTGCAGATGATAAAGCTTTGCGAAATAATTTAGCAGTCAATTTTTCTTTTTCGCCTAAACCCACTAATAAAATACGTTTTGTGGCACTATTTGGAAGATAATTGATCAGTAGTGTATCGGCGTTTTTCCCTTTAATATCCCCGCGTTCTATTAACTGAGTGATAACGCCTTGATTTAGCTCATCAACTGTAAGGGCTGAAGGGCTGAGTTGTTGATTTTCAAAGATACCAACAATGATGCAATCAGTTTGTTGTTTGTCTAAAGCTAAGGTTTCTATAGAATAGTCCATAAGAATATATCTGGATGAGTATGTTAAAGGGATAATTGGAGTAGATTATACATGAGTTTTTTAAGGTGGGTCGTTTGAGCATTAAGTCGGGAAAAAAGGGTTGCGTGAAGTCTTATCGGTTTGTTTCTATATTGGATAAGATGGTCGTTAATGATCTGATGAAAACAGTATCAGCAGTATTATTGGTGCTTGTTGTTATTATTGTCAGTCGAAAGTTTATTAAGGTGTTGGCCCAAGCTATTGAGGGGAATATCTCAAATGAGGTTGTGTTGAGTATCTTAGGGCTAAAAATAGTATTGGCTGTTGGAGTTTTTTTACCTGTTTCTATTTTTATGGCGATACTTATGGTCATCGGTAGAATGTATCGAGACCAGGAAATGGCGGCCATTGCATCTGCTGGTGGCGGGACTTTTGTTATTTATCGAGCTGTATTTATGTTAGTCCTGCCTTTGAGTATCGTGGCAGCAGGGTTTTCAATGGTTGCTACTCCTTGGGCTGAAAGCACGATGATTCAATTAATGCATGAAGATCAAAAACAAGCAGATATTAAAGGGATTGCTGCTGGTAGGTTTAGTGAATATAGTCATGGTGACTTGGTTTTTTATACTCAAGATATTGCAATAGACAAGCAAATGCAAAATGTATTTGTGCAAAATAGAAAGGGCGAGGCGTTAGGTATTGTTAATGCTAAATATGGACGCTTAGAAATGTTGCCGGGTGGTTTGTATCTTGTTTTACAGCAAGGGGAACGTGTCCAAGGTATACCTGGAAATAAAGACTTTATTGTGGAAACGTTTGATGAATATGCTGTGCGGATAGAAAAAAAAGAAACAATGCTTAAGCATGATAGAGAAGGTGTTTCTAGTGAGGTGCTATGGGAATCTAAAGAGTTACTCGATATAGCTGAAATGCAAAACCGTTTGTCCATTCCTTTATCCGTGATTTTCTTAAGTTTATTAGCCGTGCCTTTAGCAAAAATATCTCCAAGAGGAGGCGTTTATGGCAGTTTAATGGTTGCTTTCGCTATTTATTTTATTTTTGGGAATTTAAAGAAGGTCAGTCATAGTTGGGTGGTGAATGAGGTAATCCCTACATCCATAGGTTATTTTTGGGTTTATTTATTATTGTTATTGTTAACGGGTGTCTTGCTGCTTCGCCTTTATGGGATAAAGTGGATCGCCTCACAGTTTTTGAGTAGAGGTGCTGGGTGAATGTATTAACGGGATATATTGTTAAAGAAATATTGAAAGCTTCGGCTGTTGCCGTTACTTTGTTGTTAACACTGTTTATGCTGTTTACATTTAGTGATGAATTGAAAGATATGGGGAAAGGTGGGTACGGTCTGGAACAAATCTTGATGTATCTTGCTTTAACAGCTCCGACGGTGTTTTATGAATTAGTTCCTTTTGGTGCCTTGTTGGGCAGCTTGTTTGTGGTGGGGGCTATGGCAAATAATCGTGAAATTGTGGCTATGCGAGCAGCAGGGCTTTCAATATTTTGGATTATCAAGTCAGTTATGTTAGCTGGGCTGGTTATGGTTGTTGTGGCTTTTTTAGTGGGTGAGTTTGTTGCGCCTAAAGCAATCCATAAAGCAAAGTTGATCAAGATGTTAGCCCAAAAAGATGGAATCGCTATTCGAGCTAGGTCTGGTGTGTGGCTTAAAGAAAAGGATGAATTTGTTAATGTCCGTAAAATTAAAGGAAAAGGTGAGTTAGCTGAAGTTTATCGGTATAAAGTCAATGAAAATGATCAGTTACTCAGCATGGAAAAGATTGATAAAGCTACTTTTTTAGGCGATGGTGTGTGGCAAGTTAACGGAATCAATCGGTCTGAAGTCTCTTCAAAACAGGTGTTTTCATCTACGCAGGAGAGTAGTGAGTGGAAAACATCAATAGAACCTGATTTGTTAAATGTGGTGGTGGTTAAGTCAGATAATATGTCGCTGTATGATCTTTATATGTATATCGACTTTCTTAAACAGAATAATCAAAAAGCTCAAACCTTTGAGTTGGCTTTCTGGAGCCGATTAATAAACCCTTTAGTTGTTTTCGTTATGTTAATGGTATCTATTCCATTTGTGGTTGGAATTCAGCGAGGGGTTAGTACTGGAGGGCGAATGATGGCAGGTGTGGTGATAGGAATGACCTTTAATATTTTTGATAAGATTGCAGGGTATGTTGGATTGGTTTATGGGTTTGATCCCATGATCATGGCTATTTTACCAAGTGCTGTGGTTTTTTGTTCTGCGGTATTTGCTGTTTCTAGGGTTAGTATAGAATAATAAAGCTGTTGTGACAGAAGTATAATTTCTTCTGTCACACTAAGGCGTGTTCATGAACCCCGCCGCCCCGCTTTTTAACTAGTTTTTTTACTTAGGGAGTCAGTAATAAATAATGTACCTAGATCTCGTAGGATTTTTATTTCTCC
>CAZMQH010000199.1:0-4018 GCA_964568245.1 uncultured Methylomarinum sp. | reverse complement strand
CCTACGAGATCTAGGTACATTATTTATTACTGACTCCCTTATAGGTCTAATTCAGCGCAATCCCTTCTGCTGACTTAGGTTGGTGACAAAATAATATCTTCTTATCCTGAAAGTAAATTAATGAGTGGTTCGTATGAGAGAATATGATAGAAATAACTGTGCATTTTGCCGATTAATGCGTAGCCTTGCTTTTACGGGTGTTGGTATGGCTATCGGTAGTGGTACTGCCTATTTAGTGGGGGCAACTCAGGAAAATATCTACATGTCTGGAATAGTTGTTTCTGCCATTATTGTGTTTGGAATGCTGGATAAGAAAAAATATAAAAAGAAATAAAGAGGCTGGGATGAAATTAAATATTTTACAAAGCTGGGCAAATAAATGGCCCGTTGTTAAGTCTACCAAGTCTTTGCCAACAGTTGAGGGGGTTGTTGATCAGCAAGCCTTTAATACCATAGAAATTGATCAATTGTTTGATACGGTTAATCAGGCAAGTACCGTTGCTGGTCAATCTGTTTTGTACCGATCTTTGACCAATCCCTCTGATTCGTTAGCGCAAATTAATGCTAAGCAAGATGCGGTAAAGGAAATCCAGTCTAAGCCGTCAGTCAGGGATAATATAGAAAATATTGTTAGCCAAGCAGCCGAAAAAGAACAAGCCTTATATTTATTATTGTTTGGCGAGTTTTTAGGTGCTCTCGGGACGGCTAGGAAGGGGCATCAAATAGAAGGTTATGGACATCGGCAATATCGTAAAGGTGTTCAATTTATGTTGAATTTGAGTGAATCTATCGATGCTTCAGGTCAGCCAGAAAGCCCTTATCTTAAAACTATATTTGCCAAAATTAATATGTTTACCCAGAGTCGTACTCATTCTTTGATGGCAGGTCCTGTTTATAATACAGAGCAGGGTTTTAAAACTAAACAAGAGCGAAAAGGTTCATTTGTTCCAGCAACAATTTTTGTCCCTCATATTTTTAAGCCCTTATTAATTACTTTAGTGGTACTTGGTGTTTGGGGTTTAACTCAAATGGTAAGTTACAGTATACCTGGATTGTCATTGGGTGGCGGTACCATGGCTGGTATTCTATTTGCACCTGTTCTATTAATGTATTTTCCCATTATTGGAGGGTTTGATAGAGATAGTTGCATTATTCCTTTGCGGGATGAGTTTAAACAGTCTCAAGAACTGGGTGATGCTTTAGATGCTTTAGGTCAGTTAGATGAATTGCTGGCTATCATTAAGTTTTCTGAAAAGTATGGGGGTGAGCTTGTGCTGCCATCAATGATTGAAAGTAAGCATCATTCTATTAAGCTTGTCGATGTTAAAAACCCAGTGTTAGGGATGGAAAATAAAGCTTATGTAGGGAATGATTTTAGCTTAGAAGAAGATAAGTTGGTGTTTGTAACGGGTCCAAATAGTGGGGGGAAAACAGCTTTTTGTAAAACCGTCACTCAAGTTCAAGTTTTAGCACAAATTGGCTGTTATATCCCTGCAAAAACTGCGATATTAAGTGTTGCAGACAAAATATTTTATCAAGCCCCAGAAATAAGTCATTTGGATGATGGTGAAGGCCGTTTTGGGACTGAGTTAAAAAGAACAAAAGATATTTTCTTAGCTTCTACCGCTAAAAGTTTAATTGTTTTAGATGAGCTTTCTGAAGGCACAACTTTTGAAGAAAAAATGGAATCGTCAACTAATGTGTTGGATGGGTTTTATCGCAAAGGAAATAACACTATTTTAATCACCCATAATCATCAATTAGTTGATGTGTTCATTGATAAGGGTGAAGGAATTGCAAGACAGGTTGAATTTGCTGATGATCAGCCAAGTTTTAAGTTAATTGAAGGAATATCTCGCGTAAGTCATGCCGATAGGGTAGCAAAGAAGATTGGTTTTTCTAAAGAAGATATAGATAGTTATTTAGCCGAAGAAGAATAAAGGGTTATCATGAGAATTGGAACAGCATTAACAGAAAATTCGACAAAAGCCTTATTGTTGGGCAGTGGTGAGTTAGGTAAAGAAATTGCTATTGCTTTGCAGCGATATGGTGTAGAGGTGATTGCTGTGGATCGTTATCAAAATGCACCTGCACAGCAAGTTGCTCATCGTAGTTATGTTATTGATATGACGGATGCATCAGCCATTAAAGAGCTTATTTCCGCTGAAAAACCTGATTTTATTATTCCCGAAATTGAAGCGATTGCAACGGATGCGTTGGCAGAAATTGAAGCAGAGGGTATTTCTCAAGTTGTTCCTAATGCTAGAGCAGTACAATTGACGATGAATAGAGAAGGTATTCGTACCATGGCGGCGGAGGAAGTTGGTGTTCCAACCTCTAGCTATGCTTTTGCTGAAACTTATGCACAGTTAAAAAGTGCGGTGGCTGCAGGTATTGGCTATCCTTGTTTTATTAAGCCAACCATGTCTTCATCAGGAAAAGGCCAGTCGATGGTTAAATCTGAAGATCAGCTTGAGCAGGCGTGGTTGTATGCAAAATCTGGCGGACGGACGGATACGGGCAAGGTTATTGTTGAAGGAGCGGTTGATTTTGATTATGAAATCACGCTATTAACAGTTAGGGCTTTAAATGATGCGGGCCAGACTGAAACATACTTTTGTGAGCCTATAGGTCATAGGCAAGAGGATGGAGATTATAGAGAAAGCTGGCAGCCTCAAGTTATGTCGTCAGTGGCTTTGCAGAATGCAAAAGATATAGCGATAAAAGTGACTAATAATATTGGAGGCTTGGGGCTTTTTGGTGTGGAGTTGTTTATTAAAGGTGATGATGTCTGGTTTAGTGAGGTAAGTCCTAGGCCTCATGATACAGGGATGGTCACCATGGTAACTCAAAGGCAAACTGAATTTGATTTGCATGTGAGAGCTATCTTGGGATTGCCTGTGTCAACTGAGCTCAATAAAACAGGTGCCAGTGCTGTTATTTTGGGCGGTATTGATGTTAAAGGTGTTTCATATACGGGGCTTGATAAGGCTCTTGCTGATCCAGATGTTGATATTAGATTATTTTCTAAGCCTGAAGCTTTTGTGGTGAGGCGAATGGGCGTGGCGCTTGCGACTTCGGAAAATGTGACAGATGCCATAGACAAAGCCGTTAAAGCAGCTAAAATGATAGAGATTTCTTAGTTGTAGGTTGTTTTAAATGAAAATCTTATTGGGTTTTGTATTGTTGGTCTTGTTTTCAGGGCTTGTAAGGGCTGATGTGTACAAGCGCACTGGAGTTGACGGTCGAGTGTACTATACTGATGCGCCTATAAAAGGTTTGAAGTATAAGCGCATTATTAGAACAAAACCCAAGAGCTATGCAAAAGCTTATAAACGCTTAGCTAAGAATAAAAAGAAATATTCACCTATTATCGCTAAAGCAGCTGCAAAATATCAAATTGATGAGAAATTATTGCATGCGGTTATTCAGGCTGAATCAGCTTATGATGTAAAGGCTGTTTCATCAGCTGGTGCTGTGGGGTTGATGCAATTAATGCCTGCTACGGCAAAGCGATATGGTGTATCAAATAGAACCAATGCAGCTGAAAATATAGATGGTGGTACACACTATATAAAAGATTTATTTAAGATGTTTGATTCAAATCTTGATCTAGTATTAGCAAGTTATAATGCAGGTGAAGGTGCTGTTAAAAAATACAACAATACTATTCCTCCTTACCCTGAAACTAGAGGGTATGTGAAAAAAGTATTGGGATTGTATAGAAAACTATAGCTGGGTTCTAGTTAGGGACTTGCAAGTAATGAATATACCCACCTTGCTTGTAAGTTCCTAAGGTTTAATGCCGCATGACAGCCATATTAGAGGCACTATACCCTGCTCTGGCTCGACGCGAATCCTCATCAAATGCCTGATCTAAAACCCAATGTAGATTGATCTCAATTCCCCAATGCGCACGAACAATATGCCCTAGGAGGCTGTCCGAGAATAGAAAACCTGCTATGGAAAAAGCCCTTTTGGCCATTTTTTCCGTTCATTTTCGTTAAATAGCACAACT
>CAZMQH010000198.1:0-4038 GCA_964568245.1 uncultured Methylomarinum sp. | reverse complement strand
CTGAGTAAGCAATTATCGGCTGAAAAGTCCGACTATAAAACTCAAACAAAAAAGGCTAAACGAGAGTTTGGTAGTCTATCGAATGCTTTAGATGTTTTACGCAACAATAGTAAAACCATAGATCGTACTCTTCAGACCTTAAACTCGCTTAATCTGATGCCTACGCTTATTGAAACACTAGAACCTTTTAATTCAGAAGTAAATTTTGAGGCTTTAGCTGAGCAGACTGATGGTATAGAACTTAGAATTAATGAAACAACACAGGTAAGAGAGCGCTTAAAAGGAAAAATCCAAAGTTTTGACGCTTTAATTAATAGAAGCGGTGCGAGTGAATTAAGTGAAGCTTGGGAGAAGGCGAGGGAACATGCCACTATTACGGATGCTTTAAACCCTGATTCTCATTTATTGGTTGCCGAGCTGGAGAAAATATTTAATAACTTACTGCCTCAACTTAGTGAAACGCTTGCACACGAAGGCCGTAACTACAGTCTTGTTATTAAAAGTTATTATGATATTTTAGCGGATATTGATCATAAAATTAGTGCTCAGGCGGCCAAAATAACACGGCATATTGGGGAAGAACTTGATTTGGAAGGGGTTTCAGAATCAGCTGTGCGTATTTATAGTACAGTTTCAAAGTTGAAATTTTGGGATAACCTGAATGATTTCATCATTCATTATGAAGCCTGGCGAGAAACTGGCTTTTCTAATAGGCCAGAGCAAGCATTAATAGAATCAATCCAAGATGTTGCGCGTATTTTATCGCTTAGTCGTGAGAATAAACTCTCAATTCTTGATGTATTAAATATTGAACTCCGATTAAAAGAAGGGGAGAGTCAACTGGTAATTCGGACTGATCAGGAGTTAGTTGATAGCTCTAGTCAAGGCATGGCTTATTTGATTTTATGTAAATTTTTACTGGCATTTACTCGTATGTTACGAGGTAATTCTAATGTGGTGATTCATTGGCCTATTGATGAGCTAGGGACTTTGCATGTCAGTTATATCAAGAAAGTGTTTGATGCTTGTGAGCGTAATAACATCACCATAGTGGGTGCTTTCCCAAATTCTGATACCAGTTTTCTTAAATTGTTTTCTAATCGATATATTATGGATAGAAATACCCGTCGATTAACCACTATTCGTGCAAATCCAAGCTTATTGTCTACTAAAATGGCTGAATATGCTGAAAACCAAAATGATAAGCAGGAGCAGGGATGAGTCATTTTGCTGATATTGCTAAAAAATTGATTCAAGGTAAATTTATTTGTGAATATAGTTATCCTGAGGAATATGGCTTTTTAGTTAAACCCGGAATGGCTGACGAGATGGATGGGTATTTACAAAAAATGGAGTTTACTTTATCAACACCACAGCAGGGCAATGGTTTTTATTGCAGTTATTTATTGCCTAAAAATAACCAAGCTGATTTAAAAAAACAATTTACTGAAATTATTAGTGCTTTATCACCGCTAGTCAGTTTTTTAACCTTGATTCAACAAAGCAGCGGCGATGATGATGTAATCCGCCCAGGCAATGTGTTGCGAATGACGGAAATACAAGGGGTTATTGAAGACACCACTGTTTTATCGACCCAACTGGATAAGATAGTCGGTCACTCACTTTTTAAATCAACCAGTCCTACGGTAGAAGGGAAGCTTAAACTGATTTTTATGCGTTTGATCGAAATGGATTATTTGGCATTATCCAATCCAGCACATCAAATTTATACTGCGACCAGCAAGTGGTCTTTATTAATTGATCAAATACGTTTTATCAATGATACAGAGCAATTATCACTTGAACAGTTAGTAGAAGATAATACCCAGCAAAGTGATTTATATGACTGATGAGATTCGTAAGTCAGGGGTTCAGTTTTTAAAAAGTTTAGGTAAACATGCTGATTTAATTTTAGATACCTATCTGCAAGGAACGGTTCCCGTTGATTATGAAGATAATCAAAAGACGATTGATACGCTTATTCAACAACAGGTTCTATGGCGACCTTCGGAAGATGAAGGTTTACATTTAACCCGAGCTATTCGCAGTATGCTAGAGCAGGGCTTAAAAGATGAGCGCAATCGCCAGCTTGATATTAATATGGGCTCTGCTATTGCAACCATTAAAACCCTCACCGGTCATTACAAAGAAGCGCAATCTACTGGTAATTATCGTGATGCCAGTGCTTATTTACGCGATATTGCTGAGCATGTTTTTTCTTTGATAGAGTCGCTCAGGCGTAATGTACATAAGCTTTGGACTCATATTAATAATGAATTTGGCAGGGTAGGGAGCTTATCCGCCAAAATCAGGGAAAATGAACTCGCCCAAGAGCAGGTTAATACTATTTTAATTGGTTTGGCGATGTTCGATTTTAAGGATTTAGCGGAGTTGGCTGGTGCTAGCCCACAATTGCGGAAATTATTAGTGGTTAATCTGCAATGGGAGATTGATAAATGCGCGACTGAATTATCTTCAGCACAGAAACGTTTATTCCGTATGTTAGGTCATTTTAAAGAAATTCGCAGTCGATCTGCTTTGGTTCAAGGTTTTCAAGTGTTTAGTGAGGCGCACCCAGATTATCAACCGCCATGTTATCCTGAGCTAACCAATATGTCAGGGTTATTTAATTTGATCAAGCCTTTTGAATCTAAAGGGATTTTAGATGTTAATATCGAAGACCCTGATTTTATTTTAACGCATCTGGTTCAGACTATTAAAATAGCTTCTGTTAATACGGTTGAAGCACCTGATCGTCAATCTAGAGCGGTAGAATTTAATGAGATGGATGAAGTTGATATTATTGAAAAGCCTGAAACGCTTGCAGTAGAAAACTTTTTGAGCCATGTTATCGATAATAGCGGCCAAAAAATATCAGCGCTATCTTATTATCAAAGGATAGATTTTGTTTTAGATGAAGAGTTCTGGCTATTTTCAGTCTTTAGTTATATGGATTCAATGGATCAACAAAGCAACCTGTTTAACAGTAACCTACTGGTGGATACGCAATCTGAATTTACCGGTAATCAATTTATCGAAGATATTGAAGTATGGATCAGTTAAAAACCAAAGATATTCAGGTACTATCCAGAGCCTATAAATCAGCAAAACCATTAGTTAAATTAACCAGTTTATGGCGTTTTTTAAATACAGAATATGGAATAGGGTGTATTGATAAAAACAACTTAATGCTAGAGCATACTGATTATCAGCAGATTAGAGGGTTGATTAAAAACAGTATGGAAATAGATATTTCAGAACCACTGTTGACGGGTAGCCGGATTGATATTGCCAAAACCACAGGCAATGAAAAATTTAATGCAGAAGCACCTGGGAGGCATCATCTATTATTAAGCAGTCCATCAGGAAAATTGCTTATTAATGATCAATTGATTCCTATCATAAAAGGAGCAAGTTATCGTGTTGATTGGCGAGTGCTTGATCTGAATAAAATCCCACCATCAATTATAGTAGTAGAAAATTTACAGGCCTTTGATTTTTTCCAATCATTCAATCTACCTGAATCTCTGTCTAATGCGCTGGTAGTTTATCGAGGGCATAATATCAGTAGCAAAGCCGTTATTGATTTTTTAAATAAGGCATCACCGAGCACGCAAATCGTTTCGTTTTGTGATTATGATCCAAAAGGTTTTGAAATTGCGCTATCAACTACCAATGTGACTGATATTTTATTGCCAGAACTTGAGCAAGCCTTTGCTGTTACCCAGGGAACTAGAAATACTTTTGAAAAGCAGCACTCATCAATAAAGCACTTTTCTAATCATGTCTTACCCAGTGTGTTACGTCCATACTGGGATGAATTAATGCGACAAAAACTGTGCGTATCTCAAGAAAATATTTTAGCCCACTCAAAATGCTTGCTTGTTTTACCGCTATACTCTTAAGCCCTCTCTTGCTTGGGGTTTGAAGTCCATCGGTACGAAAACGTACGCTAAGGATTTATTATCAATCATCCCAAAAGATGACTAGGGTTTAAACACGTCATTGTTGAACAAAATTCGAAAACATTTTCCATGC
>CAZMQH010000197.1:0-4065 GCA_964568245.1 uncultured Methylomarinum sp. | reverse complement strand
ACCGCTTCTATATTGCCTGTCCCTAAACTGGCAACAGCAGGTCCAGGACAGTAGCCACTCATTCCCCAGCCGATACCAAATATTGCTGCGCCACCTAGCAGTGGTTTGTCAATATCTGTACGTTTTGATAAATGAAAGTTTTCTTCAAAAATGGGGTCTGGTTTCTTTAGAACCAGTCGAAATGAAATAAAGGTAACGAGTAGCGCACCCATCATGACAAAGGCTAAGCTTGGGTCCCATTGACCTGAAATATCTAAAAAATTAATGACTTTTTCAGGGTTCATCATTTGAGAAAGTGATAAGCCAAGGCCAAAAATAATACCGCTGATAACAGCAACTAATACCTTGTTCATAATAAATGCCTAATAATGTAGACAGTGATCATGCCCGCCGCCATAAAAGTTAATGTTGCGAATATAGAACGTTTAGCTAAACTGGCAATGCCGCAAATGCCGTGACCGCTCGTACAACCGTTACCTAAGCGAGTGCCGATACCGACTAAAAAACCACCAACAGCAATTAACCATAATGGGAAACCTTGTCGAGGCGTAAAAAAATCAGGAGAGACAAATTGAAATATAATAGCCCCGATAACTAGGCCTGAAAGAAAGGCAAAGCGCCAAATAAATTCGTTTTTCGGGGAGTTGAACAGGCCGTTCATAATGCCACTAATGCCCGCCATGCGACCGTTAAATAATAATAGAATAGTGGCGCTCAGTCCTATTAATGCTCCGCCGAGCAAAGCTGAGTATGGGGTGAAGTTTTCCACAAAAATACCTAAATGATTATAAATTGTAGTTCTGAAACTCATCGCTAAGGATGAGTCTTAGCAGTGATTGATAGTAAATTAAAAGGCTATATCACCGTTAAGTGTTGAAAAGTTGAAGATGCTCTTAAAAGCCCTCGCCCCAGCGGGGAGAGGGTTGGGTGAGGGGAATAAAAATAAGGCTCTCTATTCCTTATTTTTTATCTCTTTAAAAAGAAAAGAAAATTTGAAGAAGAGAATTTTTAAATCCCCTCTCGGCAATTGCTCCTGCATTGCTCTACCTCCTGCATCCATGCAGTCAACCCCAACCCTCTCCTCGCTGGGGGGGAGGGCTTAAGAGCTAACAAAACCCACACTTAACGGAGGCATAGCCAATTAAAAAGGATGTTTAATTTTATTAATGCGGCAGAGTGCTATTTTTTGAGGTGAATGTTTCAGTCTCCGCCTCAAAATAAATGAGTTACCCTTTTTGATTGATCCAATCCGCACTGGTTTGAATAATTTCATTAAAAACAGATTGCTCGGTGCGATTAATACGTTTTAATAATTTGAATGAATGATCTGCGCCTTCAATAATATGTAATATGGGCTTAGGAGATAAGGTCTCTAGCAAAGGTTCAAATACTTTTAGTTGGCACAAAGAATCACGAGACCCTTGAAAAAACAACATCGGTTCGTGAATAGCTTTTAAGTGATTAAAACGAGGCTTTTCAGGCTTGCCTGGTGCATGAAGCGGGTAGCCATATAAGATAATGCCTGCATATAAATCTTCTTTCGAGGTTAAGATCGTTGCATAGCGCCCACCCATGCTTTTACCTGAAAGAAAAATTTGTTTGCGGCTAACGCCTGTTTTTTCAATAACGGTATTGATAACTTGTTGCCAAGTTTCTTCTAAAACATGGGGTGTATTAGGCGCTTTTAATCCTTTTTCCATATAAGGAAAGTTGAATTTAACCGTTAAAACATTATGTTTTGCAATACCTTCATGTATTTGAGACATAAAAGTAGAGTTCATATCATGCCCTGCACCGTGCGCAATAATCAGCACAGATTTATATTCATTAGGAATAATCCATGTTGATGAAATGTCTGCTTTTTGAGTGATGGTAATGGTATGGTGCTCTGTTTTCATAATATTTTTGAACAAGACGCTTAATACGTTAACAAATTGTGGCTATAGTTTAACTTAATTTTGAAAAAATCAAAAAATAACTTGACGAAAAAATTAAATATACCTAAACTACGCCTTCTTTGCGGAGCGGTAGTTCAGTTGGTTAGAATACCGGCCTGTCACGCCGGTGGTCGCGGGTTCGAGTCCCGTCCGCTCCGCCAAAGATTCTAACCATTAAGCAGGGTTCTCACTGCTTATAAAAACACAGGGTAAATCAAATTGCTGCTGAGTTTTTTTCATTAAGGCCTGTATTCCAAATTGTTCGGTTGCATTGTGGCCACCTGCAAACATATGTATTCCACTTTCTTGGCTTTCATGCCAATCATGTTCACTTATTTCCCCAGTAATATAAGCATCTAGACCTTGTTTTTTTGCTAGATTCCATTGGCTATTTGCCCCGCCTGTAATAATACCTATTGAGTGAATTAATTGCGAGCTATCTGATGAGGCAAGGATAACGGTATGGTTCAGAATCCCCTCTAATTTTTTAGCTAAAGCATTAGCTGATAAGGTTTGCTTTAAAACACCTTTTATACCCGTATTTGAACCTTTGTAATCACCAAACTCTTGTAATTCGGTACAATCCAGTAACGTCGCTAAAACGGCTGCGTTACCCACTTCAACGTGACCATCCAAAGGCAAATGGTAGGCAAACAAGTTTATATCATTTTTGATTAATGGAAAAACTCTTTTAGCAAAGGGGCCAGTTAATGTTTTTGGGCCATGAAATGACCAGAATAAACCATGATGAACGACTAAGGCATCAGCTTTATGTAGGACTGCTTGTTCGATAGAGGCTTTGGTTGCTGAAACGGCAAAGGCTATTTTTGTTATTTTAGTGCAACCCTCAATTTGCAAACCATTTGGACAGTAATCACTATAGCTATTAGTGCCAAGTAAGTTATTGTAAAAGCCTTCAAGCTGCTGTTGTGTGATCATTTGTTGATTTCCCTGTAGTGCCGCCAAATTATTTTAAAGGTTTCGGTCAATGATTTGTCATCATCCATAACGCGAGCAGAGATATCTTTAGCTGACAGCCAATGACCTTTATCAATTTCCTCAGTGTTAAGAATAAAAGGCCCATTATGATGGCAGCGATAAATCTGGATAAATTCCATGCCCAGTTGTGGAGTTGGAGAGAGTTTAAATAAAAATCTCAGGCTTGATTCAATATGAATGCCTAGTTCTTCAGCTGTTTCTCGAATTGCACTAGCAGTGTAATCTTCACCTACATTTACATGACCAGCTGCAGAGGTATCCCAAAGCCCTTTGTTTAAGTCTTTTTTCATCGATCTTTTCTGTAGAAAAAGCTGATTTTGGTCATTAAAGACTAATATATGCACGGCTCGGTGAATGAGTCCTAATGCATGAATTTTAGGTCTAGCTAGTGTGTTGATCACCTGATCATTTTCATCTACAACGGATAGATATTCTATAGCCATAATTTAAGTCGATTCCTAAGCTTATGTCGTGTAAGGTAATAGCTTTCAATAAGTAAATTAGTTTACACGATGGCAAGAAGAAGTGAACATAGCCAGCAAGAAATAAAGGATATGGTATTAAATGCCGCTGAGACCATTGTGGTCGAAGAAGGCTTTGATAAATTAAAAGTACGGAAAGTCGCTATGGAGATTGGGTATACCGTAGGCAGTATTTATATGGTCTTTAATAATATGGCTGATTTGATTATGCATGTTAAAGGCAGAACCTTAGATGATATTTCAGCGCAGTTAACGGCGGTTGATAAAACAGGCGATGCTGAGAAAACTATTGCTTTGCTTGCTAAAACTTATTTGTTATTTGCACAGCAAAATTATAATCGGTGGCGAATGATTTTTGATCATCAATTAACTGAGGATCAAACAGTTCCAGACTGGTATCAGCAAAAAGTAAATCAATTATTTAAAGGTATTGAATTTCAATTTAAATTGTTATCAGCCTCACATAGTGAGGAACAAAGTAAACAGGCAGCACATGCTTTATGGTGTGGTGTGCATGGTATTTGTACTTTATCTTTAACGGGGAAGTTGGATTTAATTGGTGGAGATAATATTGAAGATACAGTGGGTTTATTAGTTAACAGTTTTATTCAGGGCTGGAAGTAAAGATAAGAATGTAGGCTGGGTTA
>CAZMQH010000196.1:0-4083 GCA_964568245.1 uncultured Methylomarinum sp. | reverse complement strand
TGAGTAGATACAAAATCGCAAGGTAGCTTGTCTGCCCTACACAAAAAACATTCAAAAAAATCATGAGCGGAAAAATATTCTTAGTTGGTTTCGGCCCTGGTGCCGAAGAACATATGTCATTCAGAGCCAAAAGTGCTATTGCTGAATCTGATGTGGTTATCGGTTACACAACTTATATCAAATTAGTCAAAGACCTGCTTGATGGCAAAGAAATCGTCAGAAAAGGCATGACTGAAGAAATAGACCGTTGTATTGAAGCTTATGACCAAGCAAAGTTAGGCAAAAAAGTATCCCTTATTTCTTCTGGCGATATTGGTGTCTATGGCATGGCGGGACCAACTTATGAGGTATTACTGAAAGCAGGCTGGACTCCTGATAGTGAGATAACGGTAGAAATAATACCAGGTAGTACTGCTTTATCTGCGTGCGCCTCATTAGTAGGTGCCCCTCTTACTCATGATTTTTGCTCTATTTCATTATCAGATTTACTAACCCCATGGCCAACTATTGCTCGTCGATTAGATGCCGTTGCCCAATCTGATTTTGTAGTCGCCTTATACAATCCTAAGAGTGGCCGACGCACCCAACAAATAGTTGAAGCACAAAACATCTTATTAAAACACCGAGATCCTGCAACACCTGTTGCTATTGTTAAGTCAGCTTACCGTCGCAGACAGGCGATACAATTAGTTCGCTTAGATGAAATGGCCAACCAGAAAATTGGCATGTTAACCACTGTACTAATAGGTAATTCAACCACCTATATTGAACAAGGTTTAATGATTACACCTAGAGGTTATGCCAATAAATACAATAATTTAACAGGTGAAGCAAAAGAGGGTGAACAAGCAGGCCGTTCATTAAGCATGGGCTTAGAAGGCTGGAAATCCTGTTTAAGAGAATATCTCAATCAACATCCTGAATTAAACTGGGAAAAAGCCGCTGATTATTTTAAAGTGCCTGTAGGAGAAGTCTTATCAGCTGTCGCACAAGCACCTGCTGAAAGTTCTTTAGCCTATCAAGCGGCAATTGTTGATACAGATGATTTACAAAATGCACTTGAAAGCAGTAAAAAATGGGGTCGATTGCGCGGGGTTGTTCGCACCGATTCGGGTGCTGTCGTAGAACTATTTTTGCAAGGTGAAGATTTCGTGTATAAGAAAAAGTGGCTCAGTATTGAAAACGATGCCTTTCATTTACACATTAACTGGGGCAATGTCAGCGATGCTTATTTTGCAAGTCGTGCTGATAAATCCTATGGTTTACATTTTATTGATCAGCATGGTCAATTAATCTTTCGCATATTACTCACCAAACAAAACGGTGAGTTTAATCCAACTTTATTAAGTGCATTTCAACAAGACTGGCAAACATTCGAAAAAAAAGAAGCACAGGGCTAAGAAAATGACTGATGTAATCAAACCTAAAATAATGGACTATCATCGTCACATCATCATTTGTATTGGTTCACGCTGTACAAAAAATGGTGAAGGCCAAACATTGTATGATCAGCTAAAAGAGAAGTTAAAAACTGCGGCATTAGACCAAGGTGAACTTCGAATAAAAAAATCACGCGCAACCTGCTTTGGATCATGTAAATCAGGGCCATTGCTTTGCGTACAACCTGATGGTATTTGGTATTATGACGTGACAAGTGAAAAATTAGACCGTATTATCAACGAACATTTTTTACAGAGCAACCCTGTTACTGAATATATTTATCATTCAAAGCCAGTTCAACTTGATAGTTCAATTAAAAAGTAGGACTTAACAAAGCGCAGTTTCTATAGTACTGCGCTTTTCTCAAGCTATTAATTGTTCCATAAGTTTTGGCAACTAATCATGTTCATTGTTTTCTGAGCTCACCTAAAGTAGAGACAAGGCATGCCTTGTCTCTACCCAGAGAGATAAGACTTCCAGAACTTATGAGATGATTAATATATAAAATTTCAGCAGAAGTTACCCGCGCACATTAATAATTCTCACAGCCCCATCACCTTACTTCTACCTTTATGGCAAACTTTAAAACTCATGTTTCTGTTGCTTTCTTAGGCAGTGGTGCTACGGCATTATTAGCGATTAACAGTCAGTTACTCAACTGGTTTGAAGCGCCTTGGTTTATCTTTTTGGGTACTATAGGTGGCTTATTACCTGATATTGACTCTGACAATTCAAAACAAGTAAAAGTTGTTTTCTTTCTATTAGCCATCATCAGTTCTGTTACTTTATTAACAGAGGGCTCTATCTTACAAGGGTTTCCCAGCCTACTCCCCTCTAGCAAAACGATTTGCCACGCTAGCACTTATGGATTATCCAGTTTATTGGGTGATCTATCCAATAAATGCCTACCTTACTCACTGATTTTAATTATCCTCAGTGTTTTTGCTTTTGTAAGATATATTTTATTTTTCTTATTTAAGTCACTAACAGTACACCGTGGCGTATTCCATTCTTTATTAGCCGCCGTGTTTTTTGCCTTTTTAACTACCTGTATCTGTTATTACTTCCTTAAACAGAATGCACTATCATCTTGGTTAGGCGGCTTTTTTGTTTGTATTGGCTTTATTCTGCATTTATTGTTAGATGAGCTGTATAGCGTGGACTTATCGAATGTAACAATAAAGCGATCTTTTGGCTCCGCACTTAAAATCTATGGCTACCAAAGTATCTTTTCATCCATTCTTATGCTGTTATGCACTTTGTATTTATATTCATTAGCTCCTGCAATAACATCTTTTATTAATGCCTTCCAAGAAGCAAGCCATTTAGCTCAAAATAAAACTATCAGCTTTGATATTAACGCCTCTCAAACAAGCTGGATAAATTATTTACAATCTAATATAAAAGAAAGCAACCCATCAAAAATATAATTACTTTTATCTGAATTAAGGAAGAAGGTGACAATTTGGGGTGGAGGCTATAGAGACGATGAAAGTATTGGCTTTCAGTACCCCTCTTTGGAAAAGAGGGGTAGGGAATTTATTACAAAAATAATTCGTTTAATATCAATGAGTTACTGGTCGATCCATAGCAATGAAACAACCTAACTTAATGACAAGGAAAACCGGTGCTATGGCGAGTATCATGCGTGGCATTATGAATCACTTCAATAGGTGCAAAGCCAACAGCCATTAAGACCATAACGCCTAACACAGCAGCGGCCAATACTTGGCGACTTTTAGCTTGAGAAGAAACGCTAGTTACATTTTGGTTAATTGCAGAAGTTTGAGACATTTTCTTACCATCGGTTAATCAATCAAATTTATTAGATTTTAGCACAATTAAAGCTCTTGTTCCGCTACAAATTAACGCCATTCACAAAACAACAGCTATTTGAACAGTTAATTCCAAGTTAAACTATTACCCCTACCCTCAACTTCCTTTTTATCCCGATGAAAAAAATTCTTTATTCAATAATTCTTGTCATTGTAGCTTATGTTGTCGAACAAAAAACTGGCATTTCACTGTTTGATAGCACGACACTAAATTCTGACTCCGTTGCAGCAACCCAATCAGTTGCCACTCAAACAAACAGATCGAACAGTGCTGTACAGTCAGCTTATTCCAATCACCAAAGTGATGTTCAAGTTCAGCAAAAAGGAGTAGTGGTAAAAGTATTAGCTGATGACCTTAAAGGTTCAAGGCATCAAAAATTTATTTTAAAAATCGATAACCTTAGTATTCTTGTTGCTCATAATATTGATTTAGCCCCTAGAATTGATGGTTTACGTGCAGGCGATACCGTAGAGTTTTATGGTGAATACGAATGGAATGAAAAAGGTGGTGTTGTGCATTGGACACACAGAGACCCAGGTGGACGGCATATTGGTGGCTGGTTAAAACATAAAGGTAGGACATACCAATAGCACTAAGGGAGTCAGTAATAAATAATGTACCTAGATCTCGTAGGATTTTTATTTCTCCTTGGTTGTTCTCAAGAGAAGCATAGTTACTCTATGTGCCGATTGAGAAGAGCCAAGGAGGGATAAAAAGACAAGAGAGCTGGGTATATTATTTGTTACTGCCCCCCTAACGAATTAGGTTAGATTGTGAGAGCGAAGCGAACCACAATCTGAACCGTTT
>CAZMQH010000195.1:0-4087 GCA_964568245.1 uncultured Methylomarinum sp. | reverse complement strand
TCTTAGGACATGGATGTCCTAAGATGATATGTAGCGACGGATGGCGCGCTAAGCGTTTAGATTTACTGTTTTGGTAGTGGTAAGTGATCTGGCCCTTTTGACAGGAGAGAATGTCTTTCTCTCGAATCATTCCATAATAAAGATAGCGGCCTAAGTAATTCAAAGCCTTTTCCCCTGAATCGACAGATTTACAATCCCCCCCCCATTGTTTAGCTTAGGTGTCAGGTTACATTCCTTTGCGAATCAGAGCCTCCTTAAACTAATACAAGGCCAATTAGCTTCAGTTGCATATTTACGTAGTTTATCATCAGGGTCTACTGCAAAAGGGTTATCAACTAGCTTTAGCAGAGAAAGGTCGTTGTATGAATCACTATAAAATGAACTGTTTTCCATAGTCTCTCCTGAGTTTTCTAGCCATTCATTTAACAGAGTGACTTTTCCCTCTTGAAAACACGGAGTGCCTTCAAATCCCCCTGTATAACGACCATTTACAAATTCAGGCGTGGTTGCAAGTAAAATATCAATTCCAAATAATTTCGCAATAGGTTCTGTTACAAAACGGTTGGTTGCAGTGATAATCATCACGGTATCACCTTTAAATCGATGCTTATTTACCAGTCTAATGGCGGGTTTTAATTGTATAGGCTTAATTTTTTCTTCAATAAACTGTGTACGCCATTGGTATAACTGTTCAGGGTCATTGTCCGCTAAAGGAGCTAGAGAGAAGTTTAGAAACTCAACAATATCTAGCTTGCCATGTTTGTAGTCATCATAAAACTTAATATTTGCTTGTTCATATTGGACTTTATCAACAATTCCTTGATCAACAAGAAATTGTCCCCATAAATAATCACTGTCGTCTGAAATAAGGGTGTTGTCTAAATCAAAAATCGCTAAACTCACGTTAAAAACCTGCTTTGAAAAATAAAAGAAAAAGGACTATAGCGTCAATAGTTGTTTTATGGAACAATGGCTCTATTAATTTTAATACTGACTTGTTTTTTAATTTTACCATTCAGATTGCTTACTATAAATATTATAAATCGATTTTTTACATTTAATTTACTGAGGTAAGTTAAATGGGCAGATTAAGGTGATGAACTTACACGATTTATATATTTTTAAAATCGACAACTCGGCGATTGCTTGAATATTAATTAAAGGAATAAGAAGGCTAATAACAGGTTTTTAAATGATTGACTCAAAAGGGTACCGACCGAATGTCGGGATTATCCTTTGTAATGATGAAGGTCGCGTTTTTTGGGCAAAACGGAAAGGAATGAATTCATGGCAATTTCCACAGGGTGGAATAGATCGTGATGAAGACCCGGAAGATGCAATGTACCGTGAATTATGGGAAGAAACGGGGCTAGAGAGTCAGCATGTACAATTGTTGGGTCGTACTCGCTATTGGTTGCGTTATAAATTACCTGATAAATATGTTAGAAAAAATTCACTGCCATTATGTATAGGGCAAAAACAGATTTGGTATATTTTACGTTTAGTGAGTGATGAGGCTAAAGTTCGTTTTGATTGCGGTGAAAAACAAGAATTTGATGGCTGGAAGTGGGTGGATTATTGGCATCCATTGAAAGATGTAATTTACTTTAAGCGTAAAGTTTATAAGAAAGCGATGGTTGAATTAGGGGCTGTCATTGTGCCAGAGGCTATCCCTGTTAAAGCACATGGCTTTCTTGATCAGCAGCCAAAGTAATAAGTAGTCTGTGTAGGTTCTCGTCAGTATTATCACTGGGCTGTAGAGACAAAGCATGCCTTGTCTCTACTTTAGTTGTTAGAAAAAGCCTAAAGGATTAACGTCATAACTTACCAACATATTCTTAGTTTGTTGGTAATGGTCTAACATCATTTTATGCGTTTCTCTACCTACACCCGATTTTTTATAGCCACCAAAAGCAGCATGAGCAGGATAGTGATGATAACAATTTGTCCAAACACGTCCAGCTTGAATCCCTCGGCCCATTCTATAAGCTCGATTCATATCCCGAGTCCAAACACCAGCTCCTAAACCAAATTCAGTGTCATTGGCAATTTCTAAAGCTTCTGCTTCATCCTTAAAAGTTGTGACTGATAAAAAAGGCCCAAAAATTTCTTCTTGAAAGATACGCATTTTATTGTCACCTTTCATAATGGTCGGCTGAATATAATAACCGTCCTCAAAATCACCTTCAAGTGACTCAACCTCTCCACCGATTAAGACTTCTGCTCCTTCATTTTTACCAATTTCAACATATTCCATGATTTTATCGAATTGTTGTTTTGAGGCTTGCGCTCCCACCATGGTTTCGGTATCCAAAGGGTTTCCACGTTTGATTAATTTAGCGCGTGCAATCACTTTTTCGATAAACTCATCGTAAATGGATTCTTCAATCAATAATCGAGAAGGGCAGGTACACACTTCGCCTTGGTTAAAAAAGGCAAGCACAGCACCTTCAATACATTTACTGACAAATTCATCTTCTTGGTTTAGTACATCAGCAAAGAAAATATTGGGGGATTTCCCACCAAGTTCAACAGTGGATGGAATAATATTATCCGCTGCGCATTTCATAATTTGAGAGCCAACAGGTGTTGATCCAGTGAAAGCAATTTTGGCAATGCGGGTGCTGGAAGCCAGTGCTTGCCCTGCTTCTTTACCGTAACCATTGACTACATTTATCACGCCAGCGGGTAATAAGTCACCAATAACTTCCATTAAAATCAAAATAGAAGCTGGGGTTTGTTCGGCTGGTTTTAAAATGACACAGTTACCTGCAGCCAAAGCGGGGGCTAACTTCCAGCAGGCCATTAATAAGGGAAAGTTCCAGGGAATAATTTGCCCCACAACACCTAAAGGCTCATGAAAGTGATAGGCCACGGTATTTTCATCAATTTCACCAATCGAGCCTTCTTGCGCTCGAATACAACCTGCAAAATAACGAAAGTGATCAACAGATAATGGAACGTCAGCAGCAAGAGTTTCTCGTACTGCTTTGCCGTTATCCCAAGATTCTGCAACGGCTAACTTTTCAAGGTTTGCTTCGATACGATCTGCAATCTTTAATAAGATATTTGATCTTTCAGTTACTGAGGTTTTACCCCATGCATCTTTAGCGGCATGGGCTGCATCTAATGCTAAATCAATATCTTTAAAGGTTGAGCGAGGAATTTCACAAAATACTTTGCCATTAACAGGGCTAGTATTTTCAAAATACTCTCCATCAACGGGAGCAATCCAGTTACCGCCGATAAAATTAGCATAACGAGTTTTAAAGTCTACTTTACTCTCTGGTTGATTGGGGCTTGCGTATATCATTTGTTATATCTCCAGTTGGAATGATTGTTCAAAAACAGGGCAAAAAAACCTGTTAGGATGTTTTGTTATTTAAGAATTGATAAGGTGACTTGATTGATACCTTCAAGAACTGGCCGCTTTGAGCATACCTTGCCCATAACTAGTAATCCTTGCATGCTACTGGTTAAATAAGCAGCCATTGTTTTTAAATCTAGTTCAGTAGACAGCTCACCATTGGCTTTTGCCCTTAATAAAGCATTATAAAATTCTTTTTCTAATGAACTAAGAAATTGGAGTACGAGATGTTTTGTTTTTTCATCCCTTAAGCCTAGCTCTATAGCAGAGTTAGTAATCAAGCAACTTCGTAATTGCCCAGCAGTGAGTAAATGTTCAACTAATTGAGCAAAAAATAATTCAATAGAATCTATTGCTGACGGTTTACTTTCAAGTATTTCTAATAATTTTTTAACTACAGTAATACTGTAGCGATTGAGTGACTTTAAAAAGAGTTGCTGTTTACTTCCAAAGGCTGCGTAAAGACTGCCGCGCTGAATACCCATTGCATCAACAAGATCTTGCATAGAAGTGGCTTCGTAGCCTTTGGCCCAAAATACCTTAACGGCTTTGTCAATGACATCTTCTTCGATAAAATTTTTAGGTCTTGCCATTATTGTTTCAGATTGCTTAAAAGGGTAGTGAGTTATATCGCTATTTTTATCCCGTATTATTGGGGATAATTTTTAGATTTAGATATATTAACCTACCACCTAATGGTGGGAAATAATTTAATACTTA
>CAZMQH010000194.1:0-4106 GCA_964568245.1 uncultured Methylomarinum sp. | reverse complement strand
CTAAAGCACCGTTACAAAATGTAATTAATTCTTCATTATCAGATAAAATTAGAATTTCATTCAACTGAAGGCCCTTGAGAATTAAGTTGGTTTAATACGGAAAGGAGGTTAGCGCTCTCTTAAGGCGTTATTTCTCGCTTTTAAAATAGGCTTAAGTAAATAGTCTAGTACAGATTTCTTACCTGTCAAAATATCTACGTTAGCGGTCATACCTGCGATAATATTAAGTCGTTCTCCATTCTTTTCAAGATAATTTTTATTAGTTTTTAAACGGATAAGGTAATAACTTTTGCCATCCTCTTCATTTATAATAGTATCTGCACTGATATGAGCAAGTTCAGCTTCTAGTCCTCCATAAATAGAAAAATCGTAAGCTGTCAGTTTTACTAGTGCCTTTTGACCAGGATATAAAAAGGCAATGTCAGCAGGTCTAATCTCAGCTTCAATGAGTAAAAGGTCTTCCAGTGGAACTATTTCAACTAGATCCATCCCCGGTTGAATGACACCGCCAATGGTTGTTACTTTTAGCTGTTTGATTGTACCTTTAACAGGGGAAATTATTCTAGTACGAGTGACTCTATCTTCTAGTGCTAAAACAGCGGTTGATGTTCTTTCTAATTCTGCTTTAGCCAGGTTTAATTGTTCCAATGCTTCGGTATGAAAACGAATTTCAAGTTCTGCTAGTTTGTTTTTTGCTTCATTTAAAGAAGATTTTATTCTTGGGATAGACAGGCGTGCAGAGGATAAGTCACCTCTTAAATCATTAGTGCTTCGTTGTAGGCGCAATATTTCAACTTGAGACATCGCCCCCTCAGCAACAAGAGGTTCTGACATTTTTAGCTCTTTTCTCAGGAGTTGGTAGCTTCTGGATATTTGGGCTGTTTTAGATTTTAATTCAACTAGGTCTTGTTGTTTTTGGCTGATTTGATCTTTTAATATACGGCGATTTGCAGCTAATTCATTGTTTCTGGAAATTAATAACTGCTTAGCATCACTGGCAATACCTGGGTGCTTTTGTAATACTTCGTCTGGAATGATTAATGCCTGATTATTAACTTCGGCCGTTAAACGTGCCGTGGTGGCCAATAATTCATAATATTTTAGTTTGGTTTCATTAAAAGACGAGGCAAACCGAACCGTATTAAGTTTGAGTAGCGCCTGCCCCTTTTCAACTAAGTCTCCTTCTTTGACTAAAATATCAGCAAGAATCCCACCTTCTAAGTTTTGTACAACTTGAATATGGCTAGAAGGGATTATTTTTCCTGCGCCGCGAGTCACTTCATCTAATGTTGCAAAATGGGCCCAAATAATAGAGATAATGACAAAGCAGCAGCTAATCCACAAAATTAGGTGGCTTGGTATTGAAGCACCATAAAGATTTGCAGAATTAACATCGGTTAAAAAATCCTGGTCTTCAGTTTGTTGTTGATAAGTCGTTTTTAAATCAGATAGTTTTTTTAGCATATCGTTATCCTGAAACCTTAATTTTCCCTTGTTTTAATGCAGCTAATACGTCTTCTTTGGGGCCGTCAGCAACAATTTTAGCGCCATCGAGAACAATTAATCGATCAACAAGTGCTAATAAAGAAGCCCTGTGAGTAATAATAATGAGGGTTTGAGCCTTTAATTCACCAGCAAATTGATGTTTAAATAATTCTTCAGTACTATTGTCCATAGAATTAGTGGGCTCATCCATAATAAAAATGGGGGGGGATAGTAATAATGCTCTAGCAATAGCAATACTTTGACGTTGTCCACCAGAAAGGCTGGCTCCTCGTTCGCCAACGGGCAGGTCAAACCCAGCAGGATGTTTATTGGTAAAATGAGTTATCCCCGCAATTTCAGCAGCATGTAAAATAGTTGCGTCATCAACATGGCGCGAGCCGATAGTAATATTGTCTTTTACACTGCCATACATTAGAGATATATCTTGCGGAACGTAACCTATCTGGCGGCGTAAATCGGAATGATCAATTTGCCTTATATCTGTACCATCAACAAGAATAGAACCTTCCTGAGCATCGTAAAGTTTTAACATCAGTTTTTCAATCGTACTTTTTCCAGAACCTATACGCCCAATAAACCCCACGCGTTCGCCAGCATTAATTTTAAAAGAAATATTATCTAATGCTTTAATCGGTTGTTCTGGATAGCTAAAACTAATGTTTTTAAATTCAATACTGCCTTGAAATGAAGGCCGGTGTAAAAAAGTTTTTCCAGGCTCACGTTCTACCGGCATAGACATCATCTTATTTAATGAATCTAATGAAGCTTTTGCTTGGTGGTAGCGGGTTAATAAAGAAGCAACTTGTGATACAGGGGCTAAAGCTCGTCCTGTAAGAATAGTACAGGCTATTAAGCCCCCTGTGGTTAAGTCGCCTTCAGAAATTTTATAAACACCAACAATAACCACAGCCACCGAAGCTATTTGTTGTAAAAAGGTGGAAAAATTAACGGCTATCGAGGAAAGGAAGCGAGATTTAAGGCTAAGTCGGGCGATTTGGCCGACATTTTGTTCCCATTGCCTTTGAAGTTGGCTTTCAGCACTTGAGCATTTAATAGAATCAAGGTTAGTGAGTGATTCAATTAATGTGGCTCCTTTTTGGGCGGAAAATTTAAACAATTCATTTATAGTGTTTTTTAATGGCCTCTGAACCAAAAGGCTAGCAATAATGGCAAGAGGTAAAACAGCTAGAGGTATAAGGGCTAAATCACCGCCCAGCATATAAATAACAGTAATAAAAATGAATAAAAAAGGCAGATCAATTAATGTGGTTAAAGTGGCAGAGGTTAAAAATTCTCTGAATGATTCGAATTCATGTAAATTGTTGGCAAATGCACCGACTGATACAGGACGGGATTCCATTTTTATCCCCAACACTTTCTCAAAAATATTAGCAGATAAAATAATATCGGATCGTTTGCCCGCAATATCAATAAAATATCCTCTTAATAATTTCATAATAAAATCAAATAGGTAAACAATGGTAACACCAATAGCCAAAACCCAAAGCGTCTCCAGTGCATGATTAGGTACAACCCGGTCGTATACATTCATCACAAATAAAGGCGAGGCAAGAGCGAATAGATTGATCAGTAGAGAAGCAACTAATACCTCGGTATAGATCGGCCAAGATTTAAAGATAACATCCCAAAACCAATGATTAACTTTAGGCGTGGCTGACTGGGCAGTACGATCATCAAATTGATGATTGATTTGAATAAAGAAGCAGGAACCAATATATTCTTGTTGTAGCTCATCAAGACTAACTGTTTTTTCACCACTATCTGATTCGGGTAGAATAATGCGTAATTGGTCGCTATCTTTAGCAATTAAAATACAGGTTTTATTGTTTTTTAATAATAAAACGGCAGGCAAGACCAGATTAGAAATTTGATTTAACGGGCGTTTAATTAATTTGGTGGAAAACCCGGCTCTTTCAGCCGACCGTATAAATAAACTGAGCGTGAGTTTATTATTAACTAGAGGTAAACCCGAAATAAGAGCTTCAGCTGAAAAGGGTTTGTGTAATATTTTACAGATAGATAATAAAGCCAACAGTAAAGGGTCATCCTGATCATTTAATGAGGATGAGTCACTATCAAAAATAGAAGGTTTTGCTATTGTCATAGAGAGTAATTAGTGAAGTTAAAGGCTATGATTGAGACCTGTTCTAAAATTATAAACTGAGTTGTATGTTAATGTTGGTTAAAAACCATAATGGAGATAATTAAATGCCTTATGTAACAAGAAATGAACAGGGTGAAATCATTGCTATAGATCAAGTTAATGACCAAGGCCAGTGGGAGCAGGAAAATACTGAAGAGCATAAAGCATTTATAAAAAATAATGCCATGCCATACCGAGCTAAACAGGCCTTAACAGGCTCAGATAATGAAATGGCCCGGGTTATTGAAGATTTAGTTGAATTATTAATGGAAAAACAGATTTTTGTATATACAGAGTTGCCTAAAGCTGTTCAGGCTAAGTTAAATATTAGAAAGCAACTAAGACAAGACCTAAGCACACTCGACAATTTAATTGATGAAGAGGATGCTATTTTTTGAGCCACATGGAAGTGGCGAAGATCATTTTTGCAGGAGCA
>CAZMQH010000193.1:0-4140 GCA_964568245.1 uncultured Methylomarinum sp. | reverse complement strand
CTCTAATAAATCGCGCCGAGGGCGGGCGCTCCTACAATATCTCTGCTAAATCAAACCTTCTGAGGTACTTAACTTTCACACTATCTGGCGACTAAACTTATCACCAACCACTTGAATCGTCATCCTCTTCAACTTTTGCTTTAAAGCCTTTGGGTAACCTCGGTTTTTTAGCTGTTCTCAGTAAAACAAAAACGCCACCAAAGACCAAGCAGACTGCTAATAATATAAATCCCGCTAATACCATAATTCGATTGTTTTTTTATTAATACAAACGCTTAAAATAACACTTGTTTATCTTAAAATGATAATTAATTTATCGTGATAAATCTGAATTAAATTATTATAATCACTACATCATCTATTTAGGGAGGATTTATTAATGTCTACAGATAAAGCAGGAAAATCATATAAAGAATTACTGATCACCACAGCCCCAGCCGTTTTATTAGTGATTGCTGGGTTTTGGCTTGCCTATCAATTTGTATCCCCTCCGCCTCCGAAAAAAATATCCATGACTACGGGTTCCGATACGGGGACTTATTATAAATTAGCATTGCAGTATCAGACGGAACTGGCTAAAGAAGGGATTGAATTAGAAATTTTCACCTCTTCAGGGTCTAAACAAAACATTGAGCGTTTATTAAACAATCAAGTTGATATTGCCTTTATTCAGGGTGGAACTGGTCATAATGAAGCCTCCTTACAATCTCTAGGCAGTCTTTATTATGAACCCTTATGGATATTCATTAAAAAACAGATAAACGCTGAGAAAATAACTGATTTAGCAGGTTTACGTATTGCTTATGGTATAGAAGGTAGCGGTACCCGTGTTTTGGCAACCGAACTACTTTCATTAAATAAGTTAAATAGTCAATCAACTCAATTATTGCCACTCTCTTCTAGTCATGCGGCATTGGCTATTACTCAAGGTCAATGTGATGTCGCTTTAATGGTTGCCTCAGAAAGCTCAACCGTAGTTCAAAAACTCCTTCGTAATGATCAGATAAAACTGTTACAGTTAAGTCGTGCTGATGCATACACTCGCTTACTTCCTCACTTATCTAAAATCACGCTCCTAGAAGGTATTGTTGATTTAGAACTTAATTATCCAGCTCAGTCAGTTAATTTACTATCTCCCAGCGCCAATTTAGTGATTAATGAAGACTTTAACTCGGCGCTGATTGTGTTATTGCTAAGAGCTGCTGATAAAATCCACCACCAAGCCAGTCTTTTTTCAGCTGAAGGCCGTTTTCCTTCAGCTGAATCGACTGCTTATCCAATTCATGAAGTGGCGGAACGTTTTTACAAAGTAGGCTCTCCCTTTTTAATGCGCTACCTACCCTTTTGGCCTGCCGTTTTTATTGACCGCATGATTGTTATGCTAATTCCTTTATTAGCGTTAATTATTCCTCTGGCTAAAATCATGCCTCCTTTATATCGCTGGCGTATCCGATCTAAAATTTATCGTTGGTATAAAGAGTTACAAGAAGTTGACGATATCATGCACCAACAACCATTATCAGTCCAACAAATTGATAGTTTAAATAATGATCTATTACAAATACAAAATGAAGTGAATAAGGTTAAAACACCTTTGTCTTATGCTGATCAAGTTTACAATTTACTGTTGCATATTGATTTAGTGAAAAAGAATTTAAATTCTATTGAAACACTCGATTAATCAATAAAACCACAGCAAATCACATAATCAATTCGTTACGACTTTACAATAATGCTAAAATACTAACGAATTGATTGTTAAAGAAAACCCCCCAATGAAACAAGTAGAATTACTTTCCCCTGCAAGCACTTTAAAAAACATGCGTTACGCCTTTGCTTATAGTGCTGATGCCGTTTATGCAGGGCAACCCCGATACAGCCTTCGGGTTAGAAATAATGACTTTTTAGAAGATAACCTGGCCAAAGGCATTAGCGAGGCTCACTCTTTGGGGGAAAATTTTTCCTTTGCACTTTTAAGTTAAAATACAATTAATCAGCATGATTGCACTTGCTCTTAAGCCCTCTTTTGCTAGAGTGGGTTGAGTTATGCCTATAGGGATGTAGGAGCACAAGTCCTAAATTTTAATACACAATGTAATGACGTTAAGATACCCTCTAATTTTCCAAATCAAAAAATAAAATATGCATATTAAACTCGCTAATCCTCGTGGATTCTGTGCTGGTGTTGACCGCGCTATTGAAATTGTAGATCAAGCAATTGAAGCTTTTGGAGCTCCCATTTATGTTCGTCATGAAGTCGTACATAACCGTACAGTTGTGGAAGGGTTAAGAGACAAAGGGGCTATTTTTATAGAAGATGTTTGCGAAGTACCTGAAGGCTCTTATTTAATATTTAGTGCGCATGGCGTATCTAAAAAAGTACAGCAAGAATCCAAAGAGCGTAATTTAACCGTCTTTGATGCGACTTGCCCTTTAGTGACTAAAGTGCATATTCAAGTGGCTAAACATGCTAAGGCTGGACGTGAAGCTATCCTTATTGGACACGCGGGACACCCAGAAGTTGAAGGCACAATGGGGCAATATCAGAAACTGGCCAATTCTGCTGGTGGCATGTACCTAGTTGAAACACCTGATGATGTTAAAGTTTTAAAAGTTAACAATCCTAAAAACCTAGCTTATGTCACCCAGACAACATTATCTATGACAGACACTCAAATTATGGTGGATGCATTACACAAATACTTTCCAGCTATTCAAGAACAAAAGAAAGATGATATTTGTTATGCCACTCAAAACCGTCAAGATGCAATTCATGACCTAGCAGAAACAGCAGATGTTATTTTAGTTGTTGGCTCACCAAACAGCTCTAACTCAAACCGCCTACGAGAAATTGCCGAGCAATTAGGCAAAGATGCTCATTTAATTGATACAGCTGCTGACATGCAAGAATCCTGGTTTAAAAATGCAGCTGTCGTTGGTGTTACTGCTGGGGCTTCTGCACCCGAAGTATTAGTTCAAGCCGTTATTGATCAATTAAAACAATGGGGGGGCGATAGCGCTATAGAAATACAGGGTATTGAAGAAAAGGTGGTATTTTCTATGCCTAAAAATTTAAAAAACCATATTGCTAATAAATAACTATTCAGCATACTAATTAAATACTCATAATGTAGGAGCGAATGCTCCTACAAAGTACGGTCACTCAAAGACATTGAGTCATGACATAAATAGCATTTTCAAATCAGATGGCAACTTTATATTATATTCATGATCCTATGTGTAGCTGGTGTTATGCATTTGATAAGACGCTAAAGCAAATAGAATCAAAGCTACCTAAGTCTATTGATCTACTAAGAATAGCAGGTGGCTTAGCCACTGATTCAACCGATCCTATGTCTGATTCATTAGCCATAATGATTCAAACTAACTGGAAGAAAATAGAACAAGCAGTTCCGCATATTCAATTTAATTTTAATTTCTGGAATTCAAACCAGGCAATTAGGTCAACCTATCCTTCCTGCCGTGCTGTTTTAGCTGCAAAAAAACAATCTGCTGAATACGAAGATAAAATGATTGCTCAAATTCAATGGGCCTATTATCAAAATGCGGAAAATCCATCACATAATAAAACCCTAATTAATTGCGCTAAACAAATAGGCTTAGAGGAAAAGTTATTTATAGCTGATTACAAAAGCAAATTAATTAATAATCAATTACTAGCCCAAATACAGTTTGCAAAAAGTATAGGCATATCAAGCTACCCATCATTATGTTTGGAAATAAACAATCAATTTTTATTATTAAAGATTGATTACAATGATGCCCATTATGTTACTGAACAAATTCTTACAATACTTGCTAAAGGGTAACTCTCTTAATTTTGGCCGTTATATAAATTGCTCCAAAAGTTTAGGTTAGCAATCATATTCAGTATTATCTGGATTAACATTGGGTAGCGTAGGGATTGATACTGTTGCCTACCTAAATCGTGAATGCAGCCTCTATCGAGCCGAAAGATTTCAGGCTTTATCTAAAATTCTGATCCCGCATAGCATTTTTCGTAGCCTTGATGTAACGAAGTGGAATCAAGGTTTGTAAGTATCCACACCTGATTATATTTAATAGAAATATTATAGGAGCGTCCGTCCTCGGTGCGATTTATGAGAGAAAAGAGCATTA
>CAZMQH010000192.1:0-4151 GCA_964568245.1 uncultured Methylomarinum sp. | reverse complement strand
TTAATAGAGTTGTTAATAACTCTGAAGTTGTTGCACATGATACAGCAACATAAAAACAAAACAATGCTTGAAATTATTAATGAATTGTTTCCATTTTATTTACAATGTAGCTTTGTAGCAACACTTTTGTACATTAAAACAATATGCAATAGCATTGCAACTTATCCTATTTTTAAGCCATAATAGACAGTTAATTTATATTTAAATAATCTTCACTTTAAGCTTCTATTCAAGAGACTTTAATTGACTTGAAAGTTTTGGAAAATACTATGAAAAAAACCATGTACGAAAAGATCTGGGACAGCCATTTTGTGGTTGAAGCAACAGGTCAAGCCCCTTTACTTTATGTTGATCGTCATCTAATGCATGAAGTAACCAGCCCTCAAGCTTTTGAAGGTTTAAGGAATTCAAAGCGTAAAGTGCGCAACCCACATAGTATTTTGGCCACAATGGATCATTGTGTACCAACAAAAAATAGAGATCTGCCCATTGCAGATCCTATCGCTAAAAAACAAATTGAGACCATGGCAGATAACTGCGAAGAAAATGGGCTTAACTTATATGATATGAATAACCCCAATAATGGTGTTATTCATATTGTTGTGCCAGAGCACGGCTTTGTTCACCCTGGCATGATTGTAGTTTGTGGTGATAGCCATACAGCAACACACGGTGCGTTTGGTGCTTTGGCTTTTGGTATTGGTACATCAGAAGTTGAACATGTAATGGCGACTCAAACATTGCCACAGAAAAAATCTAAAACCATGTTGATTCAAATTGATGGTAAATTATCTAAATATGCTTCAGCAAAAGATATTGCTTTAGCTATTACAGGTAAAATTGGTACTGCAGGCGGTACAGGTCATGTTATCGAATATGCGGGTGATGCAATCACTAAGCTTTCTATGGAAGGCCGCATGACACTTTGTAATATGGCGATTGAAGCCGGTGCAAGAGCTGGACTGGTTGCACCAGACCAAAAAACTTATGACTATTTAAAAGGTCGTGAGTTTGCACCTTCTGGCGACTACTGGGACCAAGCTTTAGCTTATTGGAAATCATTACCTACTGATGATGGTGCTGAATACGATACCACTATTACTTTAAATGCTGCAGATATTGAACCACAAGTCACTTGGGGTACATCACCAGAGCAAGTCACAGGTATTACTGACATTATCCCTGCTCCAGCAGACTTTGATGATGAAATAAAAAGCCAAGCTTGTCAAGATGCTCTAAATTACATGGGACTTGAAGCGCATACAAAAATCACTGATATAGCAGTCGATTTAATTTTTATCGGTTCATGTACCAATGGTCGCATTGAAGATTTTCGTATTGCTGCAGAAGTGGCCAAAGGCACAACCGTTGCTGACAACGTAACCGCTATCGCAGTACCTGGATCTTACCATGTTAAAAAACAAGCTGAAGATGAAGGTTTAGATAAAATCTTTATTGATGCAGGTTGGGAATGGCGTGACCCAGGTTGTTCAATGTGCCTAGCGATGAATGGCGATGAATTAACAGTCGGTCAACGCAGTGCATCAACTTCAAATAGAAACTTTGAAGGCCGCCAAGGTAAAGGAGGCCGTACCCATTTAGTTTCTCCTGCAATGGCTGCTGCGGCTGCTTCAGCCGGTCATTTTGTTGATATCCGCAACCTTTAATAGAGATAAATACGATGGAAGCCTATAAAAAACACCAAAGCATTGCGGCATTAATGAGACGAAGTAATGTTGATACAGACCAAATCATTCCTAAGCAGTTTCTTAAAAAAGTAGAACGTAGCGGTTTTGGTATTCACCTTTTTCATGATTGGCGTTTTAACGAAGACGGCAGTGACAATACTGATTTTGAGCTTAACAAAGCAGAATTTAAAGGCGCTAAAGTCCTAGTCGTTGGCGATAACTTTGGCTGTGGTTCATCACGTGAGCATGCGCCATGGGCTATTGAGGATTATGGCTTCAACACCATTATTTCGACTAGCTACGCTGATATTTTTTACAATAACTGTTTTAAAAACAGCATCTTACCAATTGTCGCTACTAAAGAACAATTAGCCAGTTTAATGGATGAAATAGATGCTAATGAAGGCATCAGCTTTACGGTTGATTTAGAAAACCAAGAGTTTATTACTCCTGCGGGCAATGGCTTTAAATTTGAAGTTGATGAATTCCGCAAAGAAAACCTGTTAAAAGGATTAGATGATATTGGTTTAACACTTAAGCAAACTGATTTTATTGATCAGTATGAAGCTAAGAACAAGCAGGATTTTCCTTGGCTTTGGGCTTAATTTTACGTAATGACTCAGTGTATAAATTGCACTAGATCTTGCTCTAAAGCCATAGCCCCAAGCAGGGTGAGGGGAATTAAACAATGCTCTTCTTCAAAATTTCTTTTATTTTTACAGAGATTTAAAGAATAGAAAACTTTATTTTTGTTCCCCTCTCCGCACTTAGGGCGAGGGCTTTAGTACCAAGACTTGCTTTTTAAAAATTACGCAGTGAAATCCAACCACTTTTTAAAACTCTCTCGCTCTTCTAGGCAATGACCATGTCCATACAACCCCGACATATCCAGTTAATGGACACTACGCTACGTGATGGCGAACAGACACAAGGGGTTTCTTACTCCCCTGATGAAAAAGTTAATATTGCTAAGACCTTATTACAATCACTGCGAGTAGACCGTATTGAGGTCGCATCAGCGGGTGTTTCTGAAGGCGAAAAACAAGCCGTAAAACGAATTAACGAGTGGGCCAGAGCAGAAGGTTTTGACGGCTGTGTTGAAGTCTTAGGCTTTGTTAATCACACTAAAAGTGTTGACTGGATTCTAGAAGCGGGAGGCAGTGTTATTAACCTGCTAACCAAAGGCAGTGAAAAACATTGTCGAGATCAATTAGGCAAAACACTAGAACAACACACCGCAGATATTTTAAAAACGGTTAATTACGCACAGTCAAAAGGACTGACAGTTAATGTCTATTTAGAAGACTGGTCAAATGGTTATGCCGATAACCGCGATTATGTTTTTGGTTTAATGGATAAACTACAGCGTACAGGCATTAATCACTTTATGTTGCCTGATACTTTAGGTGTTATGTCACCAGATGAGGTTTACACCAGCTTACACGGTATGTGTACGCGTTACCCCGCACTACAATTTGATTTTCACCCTCATAATGATTATGGTTTAGCCACCGCAAATGTGATGGCTGCAGTTCGTGCAGGTATTAGCTCCATTCACTGCACTATCAACTGCTTAGGTGAGCGTGCTGGTAATGCTTCCCTTGCTCAAGTGACAGTGGTTTTACGCGACAAAATGAATATGACTTTATCTATTGATGAGAGTCACCTTGTGCGCACCAGCAATATGATCGAAAACTTTTCAGGTAAGCGTATTGCGGCCAATACTCCCATCACAGGTGCTGATGTATTTACCCAAACAGCGGGGATTCACGCAGATGGCGACCAAAAAGGTGATTTATACAAAAGCGAACTCGTTCCTGAACGTTTTTCACGCATCACCAGTTATGCTTTAGGCAAAATGAGTGGTAAAGCATCCCTCAAAAAAAACCTGGATTTGCTTGAACTGGATTTATCTGAAGAAAACCAAAAGAAAGTCTTGGCTAAAATCGTACAATTAGGTGATTCAAAACAAACCATCACCACTGACGATTTACCTTTTATTATTGCCGATGTATTAGAAAGTAAAGACTATCATCATATAAAACTTCTAAACTGTTCAATCACTAGCGGATTTAACTTAGAAGCGATGGTTAGTTTACGCGTTGATGTAAAAGGTGAAAAACATATTGCTTCTGGCTCTGGTAATGGTGGTTTTGATGCTTTTATTGATGCGATTAATAAAGTGATGAAATTACATGACTATACTTTGCCAGCGTTATTAGATTACGAAGTAAGAATCCCTAAAGGCGGTCAGACTAACGCGCTGACGGAATGTGTTATTACTTGGGATTGCGAACACACCACGCGAAGAACCCGTGGAGTTCACTCAAATCAGGTTTTTGCCGCTGTATTAGCAGCGCTTAGGCTTATTAATTTTGAGTTACATGAACTTACTCAAAAACACTAAATACTCTCTGAGGCAATATGCTTTGTGCCTGCACTACCCAAGCTAAGGAATGTAGC
>CAZMQH010000191.1:0-4163 GCA_964568245.1 uncultured Methylomarinum sp. | reverse complement strand
TAGTAAAATAGATCAGTCTATTGCTAAACGTAATCGGCGAAAACTAAGCATTCCTAAGATTGAATACCCAGATTTACCCGTTACCGCTAAAAAAGATGAAATTTCTAAGTTAATCAAAAATAATCAGGTGCTTATTCTCTGTGGTGAAACGGGGTCTGGTAAAACAACTCAACTTCCTAAGATTTGTTTAGAATTGGGGCTAGGTGTTAGTGGTTTTATTGGACATACTCAACCTAGAAGAATTGCAGCGCGTACGGTAGCCGATAGAATTGCCGAAGAGTTAGGTCAAAAACTAGGGGAGTCTGTCGGTTATAAAGTACGTTTCCACGATAAAACCCATGATAGATCATTAGTTAAATTGATGACGGATGGTATTTTATTAGCCGAATCGCAAAATGATCCGTTCTTAAATCAATACGACACCATTATTATTGATGAGGCGCATGAGCGTAGTTTAAATATTGATTTTTTAATGGGCTATATGCGCTGGCTATTACCTAAGCGGCCTGATTTAAAACTGATTATTACTTCAGCAACTATCGACCCTGAACGCTTTTCCAAGCATTTTGGTGATGCACCGATTATTAATGTATCAGGAAGAACCTTTCCTGTAGAAATGCGTTACCGACCATTAGAATTAATGGAAGAGAATGACGAAACGGCAGCCGATATTCAGCAAGCGATTGTTGATGCAGTCGATGAATTACACCGTGATTTACCCGGTGACATTCTTATCTTCTTAAATGGTGAACGTGAGATTAGAGAAACCACTGAATCATTACGAAAACATAACCCAGCACATTGTGAAATTCTGCCGCTGTATTCAAAGTTAAGTGTTAGCGAGCAGGAAAGAGTGTTTAAACCAAAGGGTAAAGCTAGAATTGTATTAGCGACTAACGTAGCAGAAACTTCTTTGACCGTACCAGGCATTAGAAGCGTGATTGATACGGGGCATGCGCGTATTAGTCGTTACAGCCATCGCAGTAAAATTCAGCGTTTACCGATTGAAAAAATATCTCAAGCCAGTGCTAATCAAAGAGCTGGGCGTTGTGGGCGAGTGGCAGATGGGATTTGTATTCGCTTATATTCTGAAGAAGATTATTTAGCTAGACCAGAATTTACCGAGCCTGAAATTTTAAGAACTAATTTATCCTCAGTTATTTTACAGATGACGGCGTTAAAACTGGGTGATATTGAGGATTTCCCTTTTGTAGAGCCGCCTGAAGATAAAATGATTCGGGATGGTAAAAATTCCCTACATGAAGTCAATGCTTTAGATAAACAAGGCAATATCACCCCGATGGGGCAGCAGTTGGCTAAAATTCCCACTGACCCTAAATTGGCGCGGATGTTATTGGCTGCTGATAAGTTAAGTTGTCTAACTGAAGTTGCCATTATTGTGGCGGCACTCAGTATTCAAGACCCTAGAGAAAAACCTGCGGATAAAATGCAGCAGGCCGATAGTAAGCATGCTGAATTTAAAATTGATGACTCTGATTTTTTAACTATTTTAAATATCTGGAATACTTTTGAAGAGCAGAAAAAACATCTGTCTAATAATAAAGTAAGAAAATATTGTAAAGAGCACTTTTTATCTTATATCCGCATGCGTGAATGGTTTGATATTCATGCTCAGATTATGCAAGTGATTAAAGGTGAGTTAAAACTAAAACCTAATACTAACGAGGCAGGGTATGAAGCGATTCACTGCGCTTTAATCCCTGGCTTATTATCTAATATAGGTTTTAGACATGAGCAATATGAATATATTGGCGCTAGAAACCTTAAATTTTATATCTTCCCAGGTTCTGGGCAGCATAAACTCAAGCCTAAATGGATTGTCGCGGCAGAACAAGTTGAAACATCCAAAGTCTATGCGCGTAACGTGGCGCGTATTGAGCCAGAATGGATAGAGCAATGTGCTCCACACTTAGTCAAATCCAGTTATTATGAGCCGCATTGGGAAAAGAAAGCAGGGCGTAGTGCCGTGTATGAACGCGTTTTATTGTATGGCTTAACCATTCATCCCAAAAGAAAAATTCCTTATGAACGCATTGATCCAAAAGCCGCGCGGGCTATTTTTATACGTTGTGGCTTAGTCGCGCAAGATTACCATACCAATGCGCCGTTTTTTAAAGCCAATAAAAATCTGTTAGAAGAAGTCGGTTACATTCAACATAAAGGTCGACGGGTTGATTTAATTGAAGATGAAGAGTGGTTATATGAATTTTATAATCAGAAACTACCAGAGGAAGTGGTTAATGGCATTACGCTGGATAAATGGCGTAAATCAGCAGAAAAAGAAAACCCTAAGCTATTATTTTTAACTAAAGAAGATCTAACCCGTGAAGATGATGAGCATGTCAGTGCATGGGATTATCCTGATCATAAAGACGTTGGTAATTTATCCATTGAGTTGCAATATCGTTTTGAGCCTGGGCATGATGAAGATGGTGTCACCGCTATTATTCCTGTTCATCAATTAAATCAAATATCAACTCAGCCATTTGAATGGCTAGTGCCTGGTTTATTGGAAGAAAAAGTGGTGGCATTGATTAAATCATTGCCAAAACAATTACGCAAACACTTTGTCCCAGTGCCCCAGACAGCAAAAGACTGTTTGGAAATTGAACCTGATTTTAAAGGTTCTTTATATGAATGGTTAAGTATGCGCTTGCGTAAATTAACAGGGGAGGCGATTCCATTAACTGAATGGAATCCCTCTATGTTAAGTGATCATTTAAAAATGAATTACCGAGTGGTGGATGATAAAGGCCGTTCGATTGGTTATGGGCGTCATTTAAAAAGCTTACAAGATAAACACAGTGATACCGCAGGCGATAGTTTTGACCAAATAGCCGCTAATGAGATGAATCACACGGGCTATATTCAATGGGCTTTTGATGACTTGCCCGAGACTTATGCTTTTATGCAAAAAGGGCAATCCTTTGTAGGCTATCCAGCCTTAATTGATGAGGGTGAAACGATTGGAGTGCGCATTTTTGATACTAGAGATAAAGCGGATCAGGCACACTTTCTAGGTCTAGTACGGTTGTTTCAATTACAAACCCGCAAAGACAGTAAATATATAATCAAAAATTTACCAAAATCACCGATGGCAGAGTTAAATTATAATAAATTAACTCAACATCCTTTAATAAAAAATAGGCTAGGGATCTCTTATAAAGAAGACTTATTATTTGCCATTTTATCAGCTACTTTTATGCAAGAAGCTGATATTAGAACCCAAGATGCTTTTGAAGATAGCCTAAAAAATAATAAGCAGTTTCTCGTTAGTTTTGCCAATGCAATAGGTAAAACAGTAATTGATATTATGGAACGGTTTTTTGAGATTAAAAAACAATTGAAATTAGCTAGGTCGCCCAAAGAAGTGAATGATGATGTTAATCAGCAATTAGATAGATTGATTTATTCAGGCTTTATCTTCTTTACCCCTTATCAGCAACTTAAATCAATCTCGCGTTATTTAAAAGCCATTGAGTATCGCTTAGATAAGCAAAAAGATGGCAGGCAAGAAATGCAACAACTCAACCGATATTGGAAACGCTATTGGAATGAAGTGGAAACTAAGGCTAGAAAAAATATTGTGAACCCTGAGCAAGATAAGTTTCGCTGGGATTTAGAAGAGTTAAGAGTTTCTTTGTTTGCCCAACAGTTAAAAACGGCTTATCCTATCTCAGCAAAGCGGATGGATAAAGCTTGGGATGATAGATTTTAAATAAGAGCTTTGTAACAGGCTCTATTGCTTTATATTTAAAATAGATACAATCATTACTTGATAATAATTGTATCTTTTAAATTACAGTCCCAAAGTAAAATAGTCCACACTGCCTACGTCATTAGTTTGCAAGACTCCGCTTCCTGCTTCTAACACCAACTAAACCAGCAAGAGCTGTACCAAACAACCAAACAGCAGCAGGAACAGGTACCATTGTTAAAATCAATTGTGGTGCTGGCTGGCTAAAATTTAGTATGCTAGGGTTTGAAAGATTAACTGGAGCACCTGTTAATAGCTGTTCATTTGTTCCTGCACCACCACCATTAATGGTGGTAATTGAGGCACCAAACACCCAATTATCGGTAACACTATTTATACTTGCCAGAGCATCTTCATTTAATTCAAAATCATACCACCTACCACA